>CABUMZ010000140.1 GCA_902492825.1 uncultured Collinsella sp. | reverse complement strand
GACCTGCTGCTGGCGATGGGCGACGGCTTTGCCGCGACCGACATGCAGCCGCTCAATCGCCTGGACCGTGACACCACCGGCGTGGTGCTGTTCTCACTCGACAAGCAGACGCAGCCCGCCTTTGACCAGATGATCATCGACCACGCGTTCGAAAAGCACTATCTGGCGCTCGCCGAGGGCAAGATCGACTGGAACGAGAAGCTCATCGACAAGCCTATCGCCCGCGACCGTCACGACAGCCGCAAGATGCGCGTCGGCGCCAGCGGCAAGCCGTCTCAGACGCGCGTCAAGGTACTCAAGCGCCTTAAGAGCCGCCGCGGCCTGCCCACGCGCTCGTATATTGATGTCGAGCTGCTCACCGGCCGCAAGCATCAGATTCGCGTGCACCTGGCAAGCGAGCATCATCCCCTGGTTGGCGACGACCTGTACGGAACGCCGCGTCCCTGCGGCCTCATGCTCCATGCCCACAGCGTGTCCTTTACGCATCCCGTAACCGGCGAGCACATCCACATCGAAGCCCCCTGCCCCTGGGAGCCCTAAACCACCACAATGGGGACAGGCACCTTTGTGGTGGTTTTGCCGCGATGGCTCAGCCGCGGTCCCAAAACGTCTCGATCTGTAACAGTTAGAACCCATTTTCCGGTCTATCTGTTACAGATCGAGACATTCGAATCCCTCTCAAGGAAAAATCTCAATCTGTAACAATAACTCGGCAAAATCGGTCCCAGATGTTACAGATTGAGACAAAGGGACGGCGCGGTTCGGAAGTATCTCAATCTGTAACACCTAGCCCACTTTTAACGGTCTAGTTGTTACAGACTTAGACAAAACCGGTAGACAACAAAAACGGCAACGCCCGTAATGGACATTGCCGTTTTTCTATTGAGAAAACTACTCGGTTTTCGTTACTAACCGCCACAGTGGGGACAGGCACCTTTGTGGTGGTTTTGGCCTTGTCCCATCGCTAGACCGTGATGACGTTGTCCATCGACTGGTACTTGGCGGGCACCTCGCCCGCGGTAATAATCGTTGCATCGCGAAAGTCCGCGAACTTGACGGGTGCCACCATGCCAAATTTGCTGGCGTCTGAGATTACGAAGCGTTTGGCGGTATGGCGCATCGAGATACGCTTGACCTGTGCTTCCTCGATATCGGGCGCCGTGAAGCCCTGCTCGGCGGCAATGCCGTTAGAGCCCCAAAAGCCACAGTTGAAGTTGTAGCGGTCTAAGGTTGCCAAGGCATCGGGGCCAACGAGCGCCTCGGTCTCGGGTTTGAGCTCGCCGCCCAACACCACGGTACGCATGCCGCGCAAAGCAAGGTGCTGAGCATGGAGCACGGAATCGGTCACATAGGTGACATCTTCAAGGTGTGGAAGATGCTCGATGAGCCTCAGCGTCGTCGAGCCCGAGTCGATGTATACAAAGCTCTCGGGCTCCACAAGCGCCGCCGCACGGGCGCAGATACGCTCCTTGTCGTCGTTATGGAGGTCGCTGCGCTCATTAAGCGTTAGGTCGCGCGTCACGTGCGCGCGCTCAAGACTCGTCGCTCCACCGTGGACCTTGGCGATGCGATGAGCTCGGTCGAGCGTCTGCAGGTCGCGCCGAATGGTAGACGCCGTCACGCCCAGGGCTTCGGCAAGCTCCGGCACGGTAACCGAGCCGGCCTGCTGCACCATCGACACGATCGCGTTGAGCCTATCTTCCGCAAGCATCGCTTACTCCTCCTCGGGGTACACAACTCCCCAGTCGGCGCGGAGCTTGGTCATAAGCTCCATAACATCAGAAGCATAATCCAGCAGCTCGCGCTTGGAGTCGTCGCCGGCAACGGCCTTCTCCAGGTCGGCCATCTCATAGCACAGGGCGTAAGCCTCGGTGCCGGCGTGGACCTCCTCGCGGTGGCCGTCCGCAGTCCACACGATGGTCGCGTGATCGGCACGCGGATATTCATTGACCTCGATGTAGCACTTGTCGAAGCTGATGACCGAGCGCTTGGGCTGCTTGGAGTGGAGCGTAAGGCTCACGACGCCCAGCTGCTGCTCGGCATTTCGGCAGACGATGCCACCCGCGACGTCAACGCCAGTCTCGCAGGTGTTGCCCAGCGAAACGACCTCAGCGGGCTGGCTTGCCATAAAGAGGCGCATGACGGACAGGGCATAGACGCCAATATCGAGCATGGCACCGCCAGCAAGGTTGCGATTGTAAAAGCGGTTGGTCAGGTCGCCGTACTCCTTGTAGCTGCCAAAGTTGAGCTGGGCGAGGTTCATGCGTCCAAAGTCGCCGGCATCCATGCGGCGGCGCAGCTCCTGATACAAGGGCATGTGGAGCACCGTGGTGGCATCCATAAGGACCACGTTGTGCTCGTCGGCGATGGCACGGGCCTCGTCGAGCTCGGCAGAGTTGAGGGTAATGGCCTTCTCGCAGAGTACGTGCTTACCAGCTGCCAGTGCGGCTCGCAGGTAGGTGATATGCGTGTTGTGCGGCGTGGTGATATAGACTGCGTCAATGTTCGGATCGGCGTAGAGGTCCTCGACCGTTTCATAGACCTTCTCGATGCCATATTGCTCAGCAAAAGCCTGAGCCTTGGACAGCGTGCGGTTGGCGACGCCCGCAAGCTTGCGACCGGCAAGAGCGAGAGACTGGGCCATCTGGTTGGCGATAACGCCGCACCCGATCACAGCCCAACGAAGCTCGGGAGCCGTAAAGATATCATCGGGGAATGGCTTGTCCTGGACCGAAGTGAACGCTGCTTTTGCGGCTGCTTCGGCGTCGAGCGGAGCCTGTTTGGAATCTGCCATTATGTGCCTCCTGAGTCATCGGAAGTCCTTCATTTCCAACAGCCTTATATTCGCACAAATGCGCGCGCATTTGCTTGTATTTGCGTGTTTATTTGTTTATCGGTCATTATTTAACCATAGTTAGCAGATATTTGCGCGGCCATGCGCATCATCGCGCAAGACTCTGCGCGTAAATGCGCATGCGACAAACCTTGTGAAACATATAGGGGCGGAGCACCATAGCCCTAAAGACAGAGCCAGCTGCATTACTTCACCCCTCTGGGGGCACCAGACATCAAAGGACTGTCCCTAGGTGCCGCTTTCGTTGAAGCCTATCCCAGATGGCCAGATATACAAATCTAAAGACTGTCCCCATCAACTAGCCGTTTAAGAACATCCCCAACGACAAGTCATTTAAGTCTGTCCCCAATGAGTAGGGATAGAAAAAGGCCCGGGTGCCTTGGGGCATCCGGGCCTTTGCTAGCAACTTGATGTTGCGGGCAGCTTAGAACTTGTGGCCGCACTTCTTGCAGACGCGCAGCTTGTTCTTGCCGTCCTTCTCGTGACCGACGCGGGTAACCTTACCGCACTCGGGGCAAACGAGATTGACGTTGGAGGCGTCGATAGGAGCCTCCTGCGAAACGATGCCGCCCTGCTGGTTGGCAGCGTTGGGCTTGACGGCCTTCTTGACGACCGAAACGCCCTCGACAACGACCTTGTTCTCGGCGGGGAGAGCACGCAGGACAACGCCCTGCTTGCCGCGATCCTTACCAGAGAGAACCTGGACCTTATCGCCCTTCTTGATATACATATATCTCCCCTAACTACAGGGTCTCGGGAGCGAGCGAGACGATCTTCATGTACTTCTTGTCACGAAGCTCGCGAGCGACGGGCCCGAAGATACGGGTGCCGACGGGCGAACCATCGTTGTTGATGACAACGCAGGCGTTCTCATCAAAGCGAATGTAGGAGCCATCCTTGCGGCGGATCTCCTTAACGGTGCGAACGACGACGCAACGGACAACGTCCTTCTTCTTGACGTTGGCGCCAGGGGTAGCCTCCTGGACAGCACCGATGAACACATCGCCGATGCCTGCATAACGACGCTTGGAACCGCCAAGCACCTTGATGCAGCGAATCTTGCGAGCGCCGGAGTTGTCGGCGACGTTCAGCATGGTTTGCATCTGAATCATGGTAGATGTTCCTCCGAACTAAGAACCGAAGAGAGGTGCGCAGCCTTTATACGGCCCGTGGTATGCAAGCCAGGCATACGCACGTCTTCGGAAACGTACAAGTCGTAAGAGCGACTGCTTATTTAGCGCGCTCGACGACCTCGATGAGGCGCCAACGCTTCATCTTGGACATAGGACGGGTCTCCATAACGCGGACGGTATCGCCCACGCCAGCCGTGCACTCCTCGTCGTGAGCGTGCAGCTTCTTGGAGCTGGTCATCATCTTGCCGTACTTGGGGTGACGCTTGCGCTCGGTGATGGTGACAACAATGGTCTTGGCACCGGAGACGGAGGTAACGACACCCGTACGGACCTTACGCGAGTTACGCGAATCAGTCATGTTCTCTCCTTAGGTCCTACTCGGCGACAGCGGACTTCTCCGCTGCGATCTCGCGGGCGCGCTGCTCCGTGAGGACGCGAGCGATGTCCTTCTTCACGGTGTTGACGCGAGCGGTGTTGTCCAGCTGGCTGGTGGCCATCTGGAAACGAAGGTTAAAGAGCTCGGCGCGCATTTCCTTCAGCTTCTCAACGAGCTGAGCGTCCGAGAGCTCACGAATCTCTGCGGGCTTCATTAGTTCTCCTCCTTGGCGGCGGCGGCGTCCTCAGCAGCCCACTTGGCCTCGAGAGCGGCCTCCTCAGCCATCTCCTTCTCGATGCGCTGCTCAGCGTTCT
>CABUMZ010000139.1 GCA_902492825.1 uncultured Collinsella sp. | reverse complement strand
GGAGGGCGCATGGGAGTTCTGCGCCTACGACGTCGACAAGGCTAACGAGTACCTGGACAAGGTTGCTCCCGCTGGCGCTAACGGCGATCGTGGCATTAACGTGACCCTTTCCTACAACCAGGACGGCGGTCACAAGGAGATCATGGAGTCCATCATCGGCGACCTCGCCAAGGTTGGTGTTACCGCTGTCTCCGATACCCCCGAGTGGTCTGCCCTGCTCGAGCAGTATCAGAACTTTAACTATCAGTTCGGTCGTCTGGGTTGGATTGCCGACTACCCGATCATGGACAACTTCCTGTATCCGCTGTTCCACTCCGACTCCCTCGGTGGCGACAACCGCTCCGGTTACAACAACCCCGAGTTCGACGCCAAGGTCGACGAGGCTCGTACTATTGTTGACGACGAGGAGCGCGTCGCTAAGATGCAGGAGGCCGACGCAATGGTCGCTGCCGACTGCCCGGTCATCCCGATTATGTTCTACACGCACACCATCGCCGGCTCCGATCGCATTAAGCACCTCTATGTCGATCCGCAGAAGCACGCCGATCTGGGTACCGCTGAGCTCGCCTAAGAGTTTGCAGCTTCCGTGAGGGTCAAGTATTTACGTAGACCTCATGGGAAACATACAGTTCTCCCTAACCTGGGGTAAACTGGCTGATGGTAATTTTGGGATGCCGGTCTGGCGATCGGCATCCCATTTAGGTTAATCCCTAGATAGGGGAGTGGTATGGGTAAGTACATCGTTAAACGTGTGCTTCAGTTCATCCCGGTGTTTTTGGGCGTTACGCTGATTCTGTTCGCCCTCCAGAATATCGTGCCGGGAGATCCGATCAAGCTGATCGGTGGAGACAAGGCTCTGTCCCCCGAGGTGGAGCTTCAGCTTCGCGTCCGCTATCACCTGGTCCAGACGGACGAGGACGGCAACGCGATCCTTGACGAGAACGGCGACCCCGTTCAAACGTCGCTCGTGGACCGTTACTTGTATTACATGAACGGCCTGCTTCATGGCGATCTGGGCAATTCGTATCAGCGCAAGCTGCCGGTTACGGAAATCTTTGCCCAGAAGTATCCGTATACGGTCAAACTTGCCGCGTGCGCCATCGTGCTCGAGGCAATTATGGGTATCGGTGCGGGTATCATTTCGGCGGTAAAGCGTTATTCCTTCTGGGATATTTTGGTAACGCTCACCACGTCGATCCTCGTTGCGGTCCCGGCCTTCTGGCTCGGTATGTTGCTGCAGCTGTTCTTTGGCGTCATCCTCAAGGACGCCACGGGCGGTGCAATCTCCATGCCGATCTCGGGTGCCGGCGGTTCCAGCTCTCAGTATCAGGATTGGATGCACTATGTGCTTCCGACCATTACGCTGGCTTCGGTTTCGACCGCTTATGCTGCGCGCATCATGCGCTCGCAGCTGCTTGACGTCATGAACCAGGATTACATCCGTACGGCAAAGGCCAAGGGTCTCTCCAATCGTGCGATCATCATCAAGCATGCGCTTAAGAATGCACTCATCCCCGTCGTTACCTATATTGGTGTCGACTTTGGCGGCATGCTTTCGGGCGCCATCCTGACCGAGACGGTCTTTAACTGGCCCGGTATCGGCTATGAAGTCTATCGCGCCATTAGCATGCGTGACTGGCCCATCGTTATGGGCGGCGTTACGCTCATCGTCGTCGTCGTCATGGTGATCAACCTGCTCGTCGACATCAGCTACGCATTCCTCGACCCGCGCATCCGCCTTGGCGGTCCGTCGGATAAGGCCTAAGGGAGGTACGTCTCATGAAGGAAACTGATTCTCAGTCTCAGGAGCAGGCTACCGCCACCAAGGTTGCATCTGCTCCCGCCAAGTCCCGCACGCTGTGGGGCGACGCTTTTAAGCGTCTTCGTAAGAACAAGCTCGCCGTTATCGGTGTCTGCTGGATCATCATCGTCGTTGTGGTTGCCCTGACCGCAGATCTGTGGGCTAAGCCCTGGCTCGGTTCGCCGACGGCTTCCGATTCGACCACCATGGCCGAGACATCGCTACTGGCTCCGTGTGCCGAGCACCCGTTTGGCACTGATGCCCTCGGTCGCGACATTCTCGTCCGCGTTATCTACGGTGCACGCGTTTCGCTTTCTGTCGGTATCATGGCCACCGCCATCTCCACATTGATCGGTCTGGTCATGGGCGCCCTGGCCGGTTTCTACGGCGGCATTTGGGATACGATTATCATGCGCTGTGCGGATATTTTCCTGGCGTTCCCGTACGTGCTGTTCGTCGTCGCCATGATCGCCGTTATCGGCCGTGGTCTTCAGAACGTCTTTATCGCCATCGGTATTCTCGGCTGGCCTTCGATTGCGCGCGTCTTCCGCTCTGCAATCTTGACGGTCAAGGAAAACGACTATGTTGACGCTGCGCGCGCGATGGGTGCATCTGATGCTCGCATCGTCGTACGTCACATCTTCCCGAACTCCGTCGCCTCCATCGTGGTCTACGCGACCATGAACATTGGTGGCGCCATTCTGACCGAGTCCGCTCTGTCCTTCCTCGGCATGGGCGTTATTCCGCCTACGCCTTCGTGGGGCTCCATGATTCAGGACGGTCAGCAGTATCTTCTGACTGCTCCCTGGATGATGATCATGCCCGGTCTGGCAATTCTTTCGACGGTGCTCGCCTTCACCCTGCTGGGTGACGGTCTGCGCGACGCCCTCGACGTCAAGATGAAGGACGCATAAGGATGAAGAAGAACAAGAACTATGTGGACCTGAAGGACCAGCCGGTTCCCGAGGGCCAGCATCTGCTCGAGGTCGATGACCTTAAGATGTATTTTCACACCGAGGATGGCATTGTTCGCGCTGTCGACGGTGTCTCCTACACGCTCGATCGCGGCGAGACCCTGGGCGTCGTCGGCGAGTCCGGCTCTGGTAAGTCCGTGACCGCCATGACCATCATGGGCCTCATCTCGATGCCTCCGGGAAAGATCGAGGGCGGTGACGTTCGCTATCGCGGTCGCTCCATCCTCGAGATGACCGAGGAAGAGATGCAGCATATTCGCGGCAACGATATCGCGATGATCTTCCAGGATCCTATGACCTCCTTGAACCCGGTCTATAAGATCGGCAAGCAGGTGGGCGAGGGCCTTCGTCTGCACCGTGGTTACTCCAAGCAGGAGGCGCTTAAGCGCGCCACCGAGCTTTTGGACCTCGTTGGTATTCCCGAGCCCGAGAAGCGCGTCAATGAGTATCCGCATCAGTTCTCTGGCGGTATGCGTCAGCGCGTCATGATTGCCATGGCCCTTGCCTGCGATCCCGATATTCTGATTGCTGACGAGCCCACGACTGCCCTGGACGTTACCATTCAGGCTCAGATTATCGAGCTCATGCAGGAGATGCAGGAGAAGAACGGCAACGCCATCATCATGATTACCCATGACCTGGGCGTCGTTGCCGATATGGCCGATAAGATCATGGTTATGTACGCCGGCCGTCCCGTTGAGTTCGGTACTGCTGAGGAAATCTTCTACGAGAGCCGCCACCCCTACACCTGGGGTCTTATCCGCTCCATTCCGGAGCAGGCAATCGAAGAGAAGAAGCCGCTGACGCCGATTCACGGCAACCCGCCTTCGCTCATGAACCTGCCTGAGGGCTGCGTCTTCTCTCCTCGTTGCCCCTATGCGACGGACAAGTGCCGCAAGCAGCGCCCCGAGCGCGTTGTCACCGAGTCTGGTCATTACTCTGCGTGCCACTACTCCGGTGACCCCGAGTTCCTCAAGAACGCTCCTGAGACGTCCCGTACGCGCAAGGATTCCAAGAAGGGAGGCGAGGCGTAATGACAGATACCAACGAGCGTACTCCGCTGCTGAAGGTCGAGCACCTCTCTAAGGAGTTCCCCGCTGAGTCCGGCATGTTCGCCAAGCGCTTCTCCAAGCGTGTTGTCTCTGCAGTAAATGACATTTCGTTCGAGATTTATCCGGGCGAGACCTTTGGTCTGGTTGGTGAGTCTGGTTGCGGTAAGTCCACGACGGGTCGCACCATCATGCGCCTGACCAAGCCGACCGCCGGTAAGGTGTTCTTCCAGGGTAAAGATGTTGCCGAGATGAGCAAGCATGAGATCAAGGACATGCGTCGCGAGATGCAGTTCATCTTCCAGGATCCCTATGCTTCGCTCAATCCCCGTATGACCATCGGCGAGATCGTCTCCGAGCCCATGACCATTCATGGCGTGGGTACCAAGGAGGAGCGTATCGAGCGCGTCCGCGAGCTGCTGGACGTCGTCGGTCTGAATCCCGAGCACATCAACCGTTATCCGCACGAGTTCTCGGGCGGCCAGCGCCAGCGTGTCGGCATCGCCCGCGCGTTCGCTCTGAAGCCCAAGCTGATTATCTGCGACGAGCCTGTCTCTGCACTTGACGTATCCATTCAGGCCCAGGTTCTGAACCTTCTTAAGGAGCTCCAGGACAAGTTCGGTACCGCGTATCTGTTTATCGCTCACGACCTGTCCGTCGTGCAGCACATTTCCGATCGCGTTGCCGTTATGTATCTGGGTAAGATGGTTGAGGTTTCGGACTGGAAGACGCTCTACAGCGAGCCTCACCATCCGTACACGCAGTCGCTGCTGTCTGCCGTGCCGGTTCCCGATCCTGATATCCAGAAGACCCGCAAGCGCATCATCCTCGCTGGCGATCCGCCGTCGCCGCTGGATCCGCCGACCGGTTGCCGTTTCCACACTCGCTGCCCGATCGCTCAGGGT
>CABUMZ010000138.1 GCA_902492825.1 uncultured Collinsella sp. | reverse complement strand
ATCCATTCTCGCAATCGCCACGGGCCTCGAGCCCAACGCGGCTGTCGGCCTTGCCATCCCGTTCGCTCTGCTTGGTCAGCTCGGCGTTACCCTGGTCTTCACGCTTATGTCGCCCCTCATGTCCTCCGCGGACAACATGGCTCATAACGCGGACACCAAGGGCATCGAGCGTCTGAACTACTTCGCCATGGCTCTGCTCGGCCTGATCTTCGCTGTCGTCGTCACCCTGTTCTTCATCGCTGGCGCTACCATCGGTCAGACCATCGCTTCCGCCATCCCGACTTGGCTGCAGACCGGTCTCTCCGCTGCAGGCGGCATGATGCGCTTCGTCGGCTTCGCCGTCCTGCTCAAGGTTATGATGAACCGCGATATGTGGGGCTTCTTCCTCATGGGCTTTGGCCTCGCGCTCATCACCGTTGCCAACGATTCGCTGGCAACCCCTGCTCTGCTCATCCTCGCTCTCATCGGCTTCGGCATCGCTTTCTGGGACTTCCAGCAGCAGACCGAGCTGAAGGGTGCAGCTGTTTCTGACGGAGGTGACTTCGAAGATGGCATCTAATGAGTATGTGATCCCGGAGCACTACGAGGATCTCACTCCTGCTCCGCAGCTCGACCAGAAGACCCTCAACAAGATGGCTTGGCGCTCCTGCTTCCTGCAGGCATCGTTCAACTACGAGCGCATGCAGGCCGCTGGCTGGCTTTACTCCATCATCCCCGGTCTGGAGAAGATCCACACCAACAAGAACGACCTCGCGGCTTCCATGAGCCATAACCTGGAGTTCTTCAACACCCATCCGTTCCTCGTCACCTTTGTTATGGGCATCGTGCTTTCGCTCGAGCAGAACAAGGTTGACATCCCCACGATCCGCGCCGTCCGCGTCGCCGCAATGGGCCCGCTCGGTGGTATCGGTGACGCCCTGTTCTGGCTGACGCTCGTGCCTATCACGGCCGGCATCACCTCCAACATGGCCATCAACGGCAACGCCGCTGCGCCGATCATCTTCCTGGTGATCTTCAACGCCGTCCAGTTCGCTCTGCGCTTCTGGCTCATGAACTGGTCCTACAAGCTTGGCACCAGCGCTATTGACGCTCTGACCGCCAACATGCAGGCCTTCACGCGTGCCGCTTCCATCATGGGCGTCTTCGTCGTCGGTTGCCTGGTCGTCACCATGGGTGGCACCCAGATCAACCTCGAGATCCCCAACGGCACCACCCGTGGCCTCTCCGCCACTACCGTGATCGTCTCCGAGAAGGAGGCCGAGAACTTCACCGGTATGGAGGGCATCGATACCGAGACCGCTGAGGCCGGTACCATCGCCATGACCGATGAGGACGGCAACGCCCTCACCGCTTCCGATGCCGACGGCAACGCTGTCGAGTGCGGCGTCACCGATCTGGGCAACGGTATGGAGTCCGTTACCTACGGCACCGTTACCGAGGATCCGGTCAACTTCTCTGTTGCCGACACCCTCAACACCATCGTCCCGAAGCTTGTCCCGCTTATGCTTACGCTGCTGCTTTACTACATGTTCGCTAAGCACAGCTGGACCCCGACCAAGGGCATTCTCCTGCTCTTCGTCCTTGGCATCCTGGGCGCTGGCCCGCTTGGTCTCTGGCCGAGCATCTGGTAAGGCTCTAGCTTGAGGGGTGTGTCCCTACGCGGCTCACACCCCGACCCCTTAAGCCATGTGTATGTTAAAAGCCGCGTGCTCGAAAGAGCGCGCGGCTTTTGTTTTCTTGATGATTCGGGTGTGGCAGACAGATAATGCTAAGCACCCTAGGTAGCTAGCCGAATTCGAGCAAAAGGGAGGATAGGATGGCGATCGGAGCGCGTAAGCAACCGCTGTACGATCAGCTGGTCGATATTCTGACCGAAAAGATCGACCATGAATATCGCGCCGGTGACATGATTCCTTCCGAGCGCGAACTTTCGGAGCGCTATGGTCTCTCGCGTACTACGGTACGCCTGGCTCTGCAGGAACTGGAGCGTTTAGGACTGGTGGTTCGGCAGCACGGTCGCGGTACCTTTGTGACCGACCGTTCGGCAAAGGCAACCAATCTTATGCAGTCCTACAGCTTTACCGAGCAGATGCGCGCGATGGGTCGCGACCCCGAGACCACGATTCTCGAGTTTTGCGAGATGGAGGCCGATAAAAATCTGGCCGAGCATATGGGATTGCGTATAGGTGATCGCATTTTTAAGCTTAAGCGCCTTCGTTCTGCCGACAACATGCCCATGATGGTCGAACGCAGCTATCTACCAGTTCGTCAATTTTTGTCCCTAAAGCGACCGCTGCTGGAGCGTAAGCCGCTTTACGATGTGATTGAGCAAGACTTTCAGCAAAAGATACGCGTGGCCGAAGAGGAGTTCTATGCGAGCATAGCCCGTCCCACCGACGCCCACCTTTTGGGAATTGTCGAGGGCTCGCCTGTGCTCGATTTGGTCAGGACTACGTATAACGAGTCAAACGAGGTTGTGGAGTACACACTCTCGGTTGCTCGTGCCGATCAGTTTAAATACAAGGTTTACCACCAGCGTAGCGATTAGTGTCCGCATCGTTTCCATATGATGATTCTTTGCATTTAACTGGTTACTACCAGATAACCAACCGAAGTGTATAATTGCACGTCAGAGGATTACTTCTAGAGAGAGGTATTAAAAATGTTCGAGAAGAGTGTCGAGGAGCTCACCGAGCTCGGCGCCCAGATCACCACGGCCGAGATTGCTCAGCAGCCCGAGCTTTGGCGTGATACGCTCAACATCTATCGCGAGAACAAGGAGGCCATCGAGGCCTTCCTGGCCGAGGCTCGCGCTATGGGCGAGGGCCGTCTGTCCGTTGTCTTCACCGGTGCCGGTACGTCCGACTATGTTGGCGATACCTGCGCCCCGTACCTGCGTCACGCTGGCAACACTGATCTCTACGACTTTAAGCCCATCGCCACGACCGACATCGTGAGCGCCCCGCGCGACTTCCTGCGCGCCGAGGATCCCACGCTCGTGGTTTCCTTTGCCCGCTCTGGCAACAGCCCCGAGAGCCTTGCTGCCGTTGCCGTTGCCAAGGAGCTCGTCCACAACGTCAAGTTCCTCAACATCACCTGCGCTCCCGAGGGCAAGCTCGCCGTCGAGTCTGCCGATGATCCCAACGCGCTGACGCTGCTCATTCCGCGCGCCAACGACAAGGGCTTCGCCATGACCGGTTCTTATTCCTGCATGACCCTGCTCTCTACCCTTATTTTCGACACTGCCTCTGATGAGCAGAAGGCCGAGTGGGTCGAGACGATTGCCAAGATGGGCGAGGAGGTTATCGCTCGCGAGTCCGAGGTCGCCGATTACCTGGCTGGCGACTTCAACCGCGTGACCTACTTGGGTTCTGGCTCCTTCGGTGGCCTTGCCCAGGAGAGCCAGCTCAAGATCCTCGAGCTCGCTCACGGTCTGGTTGCTACTTCCTACGACACCTCCATGGGCTATCGTCACGGACCTAAGTCCTTCGTCGACGATAAGACGCTCGTCTTCGTGTTCGTCAACAACGACGCCTACACCCGTCAGTACGACATCGACATCCTCAACGAGATCGGTGGCGACGAGATCGCTCAGCACACCATCGCCGTTCAGCAGGAAGGTGCCACCGTCTATGAGGGTGAGTCCTTCACCTTCAAGGGCTACGAAGCGCTTCCCGAGGGCTACCTTGCTCTGCCGTTCGTGATGTTTGCCCAGGCTATCAGCCTGCTCAACTCCGTGCGCGTGGGCAACACGCCCGATACGCCGAGCCCCACCGGCACGGTCAACCGCGTGGTTAAGGGCGTGACGATTCACCCCTTCACCGCTTAATCGCGTCCCCCCTGTAAGGGCGCCCGTCCGCTCATAACGGCGGGCGGGCGCTTTTTGTTTTTACATGGACCGGGTATAAGTATCACCACGGTCAACTGCTTCAAGAAGCAAGGAGTGCATATGAGCACATACGCAATTAAGGCTGACAAGTTCTTCTTGCCGGCAGGCCCGCAACTGGGCGGCTATCTTATGGTCGAGGACGGCGTCTTTGGCGCCTGGCAGGCCGACGAGCCCTCTTGCGAGATTAAGGACTACACGGGATCGTGGATCGCACCGGGTATGGTCGATACTCACATCCATGGCTTCTACAACCACTCAACTACCGATAACGATCCCGAGGGCATCGATATCAGCTCAACCGAGCTCGCCCGTCGCGGTACCACCAGCTGGCTGCCCACGACGTTCACCGATGGCGTCGAGCAGATCAAGGACGCCTGCGCCGCTATCGCCAAGGCGGACGAGGGCCGCGGCCCCGACTTCTGCGGTGCTCGCATTCAGGGCATCTACCTGGAGGGCCCCTTCTTTACCATGAAGCACGTGGGCGCGCAGAACCCCGCTTACCTGATCGATCCCTCCGAGGAGGTCTTCGATCAGTGGCAGGAGGCTGCGGGTGGTCGCATCGTCAAGAGCGCCATGGCGGCCGAGCGCGACGGTGCCGCTGCTTATGCGGCTGCTCTGAATGCCAAGGGTGTGGTGACCAGCATCGGGCACTCCGACGCCACCTACGATGAGTGCATCGCCGCCATCAACGCCGGTGCCAGCTGCTTTACGCATACCTATAACGGTCAGCGCGGGCTGCATCACCGTGAGCCCGGTGTCGTGGGCGCTGCCATGTCCACGCCCGAGACCTACGCCGAGATCATCTGTGACGGCAAGCACGTAAACCCTGCCGCCATCAAGGCACTGCTGCAGGCAAAGG
>CABUMZ010000137.1 GCA_902492825.1 uncultured Collinsella sp. | reverse complement strand
CATGTACGCGCTCGACCGCATCCTGGCCGGCGGCGTGCAGGTGGCCGTGCTTGGCACTGGCGACCGCGACTACGAGGACGGCCTGCGCTACTTCCAGGACAAGTACCCCGGAACCATGGCCGCACGCATCGAGTTCGATCCGGCGCTGTCACAGCGCATGTATGCTGCCGCCGATATGTTCCTAATGCCTTCGAAGTTTGAGCCCTGCGGCCTGTCGCAGATTATCGCCATGCGCTACGGCACCCTGCCGATTGTTCGCGAGACCGGTGGTCTGAAGGACACTGTGATCCCGTACAACGAGTTTACCGGCGAGGGCACGGGCTTCTCGTTTAGCAACTTTAACGGCGACGAGATGGGCGACGCCGTGTTCCGCGCGGCACGCCTGTTCTGGGATAACCGCGACGCCTGGAACCAGCTGGTCACGCAGGCCATGAGCCAGGACTTTAGCTGGACGCGCTCGGCCGACAAGTATCTGGACCTGTACTTCTTTATGCATCCGGAGATTGAGAGGCCGGCGGCTGTTGTCGACGAGCCTGAGACTGTTGCTGAACCGGTGGCCGCTGAGGAGCCCAAGGCCGAGGAGAAGCCGGTTGAGGCTGAGCCCGCAAAGGACGAGCCTGAGGTGAAGGCTGAGGTTGCTCCTGAGGCAGAGGCCGAGGTCAAGCCCGCTGCAAAGCCCGCAGTTAAGAAGACCACGACCCGCAAGACGACCGCCAAGAAGGCTACGACGACCAAAGCTGCTGCCACCAAGACCGCCGCAGCAAAGACGACCGCTACCAAGGCAACGACCACGCGCAAGCGCACGACCGCCGCTGCCAAGAAGGCCGCCGAAGCCGAAGCTGCTCCCGAGGTAAAGGCCGAGGTCGCTGAGGCCCAGCCGGCCGCCAAGGTTCCGGCAAAGACCGCTGCTAAGAAGGCGATCGCGACCAAGACCACGACCGCCAAGAAGGCAACGGCAGCCAAGAAGACCACGGCAACGAAGTCGACGACCACGAAGGTTGCCGCGACGAAGGCCGCTGCGAAGACGACCTCGAAGGCCGCCGCAAAGTCTGCTGTCAAGGTCGAGGAAACCCCCGTCGAGCCCAAGACCGAGGCGGCTGTCGAGACGAAGCCGGCCGCCAAGACCACCACGCGCAAGCGCACCACGACGACGGCCAAAAAGACCACGACCAAGGCCGCAGCTACCAAGACAGAGCCCAAGTCCGCTGCCACCAAAGAGGAGCCCAAGGCCGAGGTAAAGGCCAAGCCGGCGCCGAAGGCCGCTGAGGTTAAGGCTGCCCCGAAGGTGGAGGCAAAGCCCGAGCCCGCCAAGGAGACCCCGGTCTCCCCCGCCGCTCCGGCAGAGAAAAAGGCTCCGTCCAAGAAGACGTCCGTCCGCAAGGCCACGGCCACCCGCAAGCGCCGCTAGTCCACAAACGATCCAAAACCTCATTAAACCCTATGTAAGGGGCGCTCCAACCGGGCGCCCCTTCTCTGTAGGTAGTTGGTAAAACGATTTTCTAGGACAACCGTTCGCCGATGGTAAACGGATGTTGTTTATACAGCCTGTGTACAACAGATATACTTACAACTTGTGCGTAAAGCCCATGGCCCGCAGGCCATGATTCTATTGAACTGGACCGTATTATGAGATTGATTCACAACAGCCGTCTGCCGCAGTTTCGCACTCCGTTTGGCGCTGTGACCACAGGAACGACCCTCTCGCTTTCGGTGATTCTAGAGGACGCCGACCCCAACCAGGCAACGCTTACGCTGCGCACCTGGGTCGATGAGATCGGTGAGTCTCTGTATCCCATGACGCACGAGGGCGACGGCATCTTTACCGCCGAGCTGGAGTGCGCCGAGCCCTGTCTTATCTGGTACAGCTTTATCTGCAATATCGAGGGCCAGCCCGAGGTTCGCCTGGGCGCACCGCAGGGCCGCACCGGCGGCGAGGGCGTAACCTACGACTACGCCGAGGTGCCTTCGTTCCAAATCACCGTCTACAAGCACCGCGAGAACCGTCCCACCTGGTACGAGCGCGGTATGGTCTACCAGATATTCCCGGATCGCTATGCCCGCGACGAGCACTGGCGCGAGCGCACGCTGGCCGAGGTCGAAAAACCGCGTAAGGGCATTCAGCGCCGCATGGTCGAGGACTGGAACGAGCCGCCTGTGTACGAGCGCGCCGAGGACGGCTCCATCAAGACCTGGGATTTTTACGGCGGCTCGCTCAAGGGTATCCAAGAAGACCTGCCTCGCATCGCCGAGCTGGGCTTTACAGCCATCTACCTCAACCCCATTTTCGAAGCCGCAAGCAACCACCGCTACGACACCGCCGATTACACCAAGATCGATCCGATTCTGGGCACCGAGCAGGACTTTACTGAGCTGTGCGAGGCAGCCGAGAAGCTGGGCATTTCCATCATCCTGGACGGCGTCTTCAACCATACGGGCGACGACTCGATCTACTTTAACCGCTACGGCAACTATCCCGGCGTCGGTGCATGGCAGAGCGAGGACTCGCCGTGGCGCGATGCGTTTTATTTCCACGAGGACGGCTCGTACGACTGTTGGTGGGGCGTGGGCAATATGCCCGCCATCAATGAGAGCTCCGAGTTGGTACGCGAGCGGCTCCTGGGCAAGGACGGCGTTATTCGTAAATGGCTGCGCGCCGGCGCTCACGGCTGGCGCCTGGATGTGGCCGACGAGCTTTCCGACGACTTCCTGGCCGAGATCAAAAAAGCCGTGCTCGCCGAGAAGCCCGACGCGCTGCTGCTCGGCGAGGTCTGGGAAGACGCCTCCAACAAGATCAGCTATGGTCATTTGCGCCGCTACCTGCAGGGCTCTGAGCTCGACTCCGCCATGGACTACCCCTTCCGCGACATGGTCATCGGCTTTTTGATGGGCTACAAGAACGCCTACCAGGCAGCCGAGGATATCGAAACCCTGCGTGAGAACTATCCACGCGAAGCCCTGTCCTGCGCGCTCAATCTGCTCTCGAGTCACGACCGTCCGCGCATCATCTCGGTGCTCGGCGGCGGCCCCGACGAGTCGCAGCTGCCCGAGAGCGAGCGCAGCAAGTGGCGCCTGGACGAGAACTCCATGGGCCTGGCCAAGAGTCGTTTTTGGCTCGCGACGCTCATGCAGATGACGTTCCCGGGTGTGCCTTCGATTTACTATGGCGACGAGTACGGCCTTGAGGGACTCACCGATCCGGGCAATCGTCGCACCATGCCGACCAAGGAAAACCTGCACGACTTCGATACGTTTGCGATCGTCAAGAACGCATCTGCTGTGCGCCGCGCGTTGCCGTTTATGATCGACGGTGGAATCAAGGCCTTTGCGCTCAATGACGAAGTACTCGCTTATACGCGCACCGGTAAGGACGGCGAGTCCGCGACCGTCATCATCAACCGCAGCCTGCGCAATTCACACCGCGTGACGATTCCGGCGCTCGGCGAATGTGCAAGTGACGTGATCAGCGGTCACGAGTGCGAGATCCACAACGGCACGGTCACACTCGATCTGTATCCGCTGGGATCGTCGATCATCTATCACCACGCCGAACAGCGTCTGCAAGAGCCGCTCGACTACGGCGCGGGTGTAGTTTGTCACATCACCTCGGTACCGACCGACGACGGCAAGCCCGGTACGATCGGCGCACCCACGCGTCGCTTTATCGACCATCTGGCCGCCATGGGTATGCGCTACTGGCAGGTTCTCCCCGTCAACCCCACGGACTTCTTCCGCTCCCCTTACGCCGGTCCTTCGGCCTTTGCAGGCAATATCGACCTGCTACCCGAGAGCCACGAGGAGCTGGCAGCCGACTTTGAGACCTGGAAGGCCCGCGGAGGCGAGGATGCCGATCCGCTGTACACCGCCTTTAAACATCGCAATGCCGATTGGCTCGAGAAATACTGCGTCTATATGGCCGTCAAAAAGAACTTTGAGGGCGAGTCGCGCCACGATTGGCCGGCAGATGTCGCGCGCTACAACGAGCATCTGATTGATGACAAGCGTTTCCACGACGAGGCAGAGCTGCAGGCTTACATGCAGTACCGCTTTGACCTGGCTTGGTGCGAGCTCATGAACTATGCGCACAAGAAAGGCATCGAGGTCATCGGCGATATTCCTATGTACGTGTCCGACGATTCGGCAGATGCGTGGAGTGAGAACTTCTGGCTGTCCGATACCGGCAAAGCAATCGAAATTTCTGGCGCGCCGCCCGACAACTTTGCGCCCGAAGGCCAGGTGTGGGGCAACCCGACGTTCCGCTGGGACCACATGAAGCAGAACGGCTATAGCTGGTGGATGGATCGCCTGCGTCGCGCGTTTTCGCTCTACGACCGCGTGCGCCTGGATCACTTCCTGGGCTTTCACAGCTACTTTAGTATCCCCGCGGGCAAGGCTTGCGCCGACGGCCGCTGGCTGGCGGGCCCGGGCAAAGACCTGTTCCAGACCGCCTACGACGAGCTGGGTCCGCTCAACTTTATTGCCGAGGACCTGGGCTATTTGACACCCGGTGTTCGCGCCATGGCTTCGACCTGCGGTTTCCCCGGCATGGACGTGCTGGAGTTTAGCGACTACGACGTCCGTTGCGGCGTGCATCCCACGCCCGGCAAGATCCTGTACACCTCGACGCACGATACGTCGACGCTGGCCGGTTGGTGCACCCGTACCTTTGCGGGCGGCGATGAACCGAGCGGTGTTGAGGTGGCGGCCAAGCTGATGGGCGACGCGCTGGCAAGCGACGCTCCCCTGGTGATGATGCCACTGCAGGATGTCCTGG
>CABUMZ010000136.1 GCA_902492825.1 uncultured Collinsella sp. | reverse complement strand
TGATATTCTCGGATGAACAGGGTTTCGAGTTGTACTCTAGATCAACTGGTTGCCAGACGAGGTCCTCGATAGCGCAGTTTAGGGTGTTTGCGAGCGCCAGTGTCGAGGAGACCGATGCACGGCGCAGGTCGAGTTGGTTCTGCTCGTAGAGCTGTATAGCGCGAAGTTTAACTCCCGATTGGGTGGCGAGCTGTTTTTGCGTTAGTCCGGCCGCCTTACGTGCTGCCTTGAGGCCCTTTTTGTCTGCTTGAGCCTTGTTCCATTTTTCGATGATAATTCCAGCAAATTTGTCTTCGAGGGCTTCGTGGAGCGGATGGTATGATCCAATGACCCAATCGAACGGAGCAACTTCGAATAGGTCGCTAAAGCCCAGGCAGCTTGCCCATTGCGTATAGGCCAAAACCCAGCCCGCCCAGTATTTGCGGGGAACGGTCGAATGGATAGATCTCCCTGCATTCGGCGGGCTTTAGCCCCGCACGGGCGATAATTTCGCGCGCAAGTTCGTCGCCCGACATGCCGCAGATAACACGTGGCATTCCGCGCTCAAACTGTTTTATCTCAAGAGCGTTCGATAGGATCGCCGTCAGCTCGGCTGGATTCAAGCCTTGGTCACAGAGGGCAAAATCGACTGCCTCGCCCAGCGTTCTCATGGCGTCCTCGAGATACATCTCACTGTATGCTCAGGTCATCTACTGTCATCCCCTCTCGAACGATGTCGAAGATGCGGATTCCCTCAAACGGATTCTCGGAAAGTAGCTCCCGATACTGCCCCCTTGCCGCTTCATCTCGCTCCTTGGCCAATGGGCCGTACTGAGCTTGAGGCGCACGTTCAAATCCAGCAAAACGAACGCTCTTAAAAGCGCGCTCGCTTTTGAGCACAATCTGCTCCCCCAGGTTGCCAAGCTTCATGGCACGACCCAGCTGCTCGACGGTGATCGTATTGTTTACAAACGCCCTGGCATAACTAAAGTATGAGTCATCCGCACGCCATCCTCTAATCACATCGCAAGCGTCGGTGTCGGGCAGAAAATAATCGTGGAGATATTCGCATGCCCCCACGGCGATGGCGGTGTCCTTGCGAAAAGAACGATGCTCAACGAGCAACGCTATCCAATGCAGAACTGAATAATGCGGCGATAGTAAGTCGAGCAACTTGAGGTCTGCCATATCGAGTTCGTATCGATTTGTAAAGCCATCAGCATCTCCCGAGCATGCCCATTCCTTTGCAAGGTCAAGGCTTTCCGTGCAATAGAACCCCTGCCCATAATCGTTATGGACTTTTCCCAGGCCAAACTGGGGAACCTCAACAATCTTCTGGGAACCATGCCACAGCTCCATGTGAGCTTCCTAACGGGTATCGCTCTACGATAGTCTAACATACTATCGTTAGAGCGATACTTGTACTGAAAGATCGAGAGGGCGAATGGAACCGATTCCAAGTTCATACCGGCTTCTAAGAATGTCGAATCCGAAAGTATGCGGCAAATTCCAGACTTGTCGACCACGCCGGGATACGTCAAAGCCTCCACCTGCGGTTTTGTTGGGAAAAATCGGGTTGTGCTCGGGGTTTGCTTAATTTTCCCCGTACTTCCGAAATATAGGCATTTTGTCAGCGATTTGAGGTGCCTTCGAGCGCCATGTTGATGCTTCCGAGCCAAGAGCAATTGGTTAACGGACGAGTTAAGGCACACTATAGCTGCTATATCTTTAGTAATTAAAGCGGCGCATCCAAAGACACCCTCTTTCGAATCTTAACTAGACAGGGGCCGTGATCGCAAGGCGACGCAACTTAACGGAATGAACGGTTTCCGAGGGTCATAACGCATTTTTTGGGGTATCGACGTTACCGGCCGCAACGGTTGCGGACGCTCGAATCGACATTCTTCGTACCGGAATTTGTACCAAGGCGAATTTCGCGGCTTCCGGAGACGCAACGCCACGAAACCGGCCCATCTACTACGTTTAACCCCGACCAGCCGACCATATCCCGGATTTCGCAAAAACCGCAGGCCGTCTACCTGCGGTTTTATTATTAACGAAAACGGAATGGTCGGGGGATGCCGGCCAAACGTAGTAGATGGGCGGCTATCGTGGCGGGCGTTCCGTAGAGCGGTCGGAATGGCACCGGAAAGGCGGGCCGTGGCCGCGCGCCACGCGCGCCTCGCCCTTCACAAGTTTATGAGTTTTAGTATCCAAAGCCGAGGGAACATGTTAAATGCAGTCAGTAAACCCGCCCGGCCTCTGGATGTATCAGCTCTGGCGCTGCCTGAAAATACGCAACGCTTCCTCTGGCTCGGGAATATCATCGACGATAACTTTCCAGGCGAGGGATCGAACTACTTCTCGATATCCATGTGCTACGAAGTTTCGAAAGCCCCTAATATCGTTCCATGGATACTCCGGAAAAGCTCCTCGTCCCGTTTACGCCGCCTTAAAGAGACGCACCTCATCCTTTTCAATGCTCTTGCGGAATGCAGGACGCATATGCTCGGGAGGGTTGGTGACAATCTCAACATCTCGCCCGAGCTCTTTTTCGAGCTCAAGGGAGAGTTCGTATAGTGTGCCGAACGTCATTGTTTCACCGCAGACTAGACGCAAATCGATATCGCTATCTGGCGTTTGCTCGCCACGGGCGAAGGAGCCAAATAGATATGCCTCGCGGACGTCGTAACGAGACAGCACACGAGAAACAGCAGCGGATATGTCGACAAGCGTAATCATGTCTCAATTTTACTTACCGATTGAATGGAAGGCAATTGCCATGTGCCCGTTCCACAGGCCCTAGAGAGGGGCTGTATCCGGTAGTATGCGGCAAAATCAGAGTATGCCATGCACGAGAGAAGTCGGCAAAGCCTCTACTTGCGATTTCTTTGCTTGAAAAGGGCGGTGTGCTCGGGGGTTTGGGAATTTGCCGCGGACTTCCGTTTTGCGATTCCGGAAGTGCGGGGAAAACCGAGATCTGGCGACCAGACCCTGGTTTTACGCTTCAGCGACCTGCAGTTTTGTTCGCAAAAATCGGGTTGTGGTCGGGGGTTGCTTATTTTTCCCCGCACTTTCGAAATATGGGCATTCTGGCAGCGATCCAGGTGCCTTATAACGCCATGCAACAGGGCGCAACGCTCAAAATCTACTTTGCAAGAAGCAGGTTCTCCTTGAGCTCGTCTCGTTCGACTAGAGAACTGGACGCGCTTTCGTCCGGCATGGCGAACGTCCTTGGCACAATCCCAACGAGCGACACGGTAAAGTCGTCATTTCTAACCATTTTGCTAACCATCATGGTTAGCAAAATGGTTAGAATATGGGTAGAATAGAATCGGAAGGCGGACAGCATGAAATTCCAGGAAACAGAGACAGTCGAGCTGAAGGCCGTTGCGCAGGACGGCATCAAGAAGGAGATCGTCGCCTTTGCGAATTGCGGCGGCGGCACGGTCTACGTTGGCGTCGCCGACGACGGCGCCGTGCCGGGCGTCGAGGACGCGGATGCGTGCGCCCTGCAGGTCTCCAACATGGTGCGAGACGCCGTGAAGCCGGACGTCACCATGTTCGTCAGCTATAAAACGCTCGACTGCGACGGGAAGGCGGTCGTGGCCGTCAAGGTCCAGCGCGGCACGAACCGCCCCTACTACCTAGCGAAGAAGGGCCTGCGCCCCGAGGGTGTCTACGTGCGGCAGGGTTACTCCTCCGTCCCGGCGACCGATGCTGCCATCCGGCAGATGATCAAGGAGACCGACGGCGACAGCTTCGAGGACATGCGCTCCCTCGACCAAGCGCTCACCTTCGAGTCGACGAAAGGGGAATTCGAGACACGAAAGATCCCCTTCGGCGCGCCGCAGATGCAGACCCTGAAGATAGCCTCATCGGACGGTCTCTACACAAACCTCGGCCTGCTCCTGTCCGACCAGTGCCCGCATACCGTAAAAGCGGCCGTTTTCGAGGGGACGGACCAGAGTGTGTTCAAGGATCGCCGGGAGTTCTCCGGGTCCCTCATGCAGCAGCTCGACGAGGTCTACGACTACATCGACTTCCACAATCAGACCCATGCCACTTTCCAAAAGCTGCTGCGCGTCGACACCCGGGACTACCCGGAGGTCGCCGTGCGCGAGGCCTTGCTGAACTCGCTCGTGCACAGGGACTACTCCTTCCACGCCAGCACGCTGATCAGCGTCTACGACGACAGGATCGAGTTCGTGTCAGTCGGCGGCCTTCTGCCCGGCTTGGAGCTGGAGGATTTGATGATGGGCGTCTCTGCCTGCCGGAACCCGCATCTCGCCAACGTCTTCTACCGCCTGCAGCTCATCGAGGCATACGGCACGGGGATGAGGAAGATCATGGGGGCCTACGCGGGTGCGGCCTCTCAGCCGCAAATCATGGCCACGAACAACGCATTTAAAATCGTCCTGCCCAACATGAACTTCGCAGCAACGGCAGCGGAAACGCCTGCGGCAAACAGCAAGGAGGCACCCGCTGCTTCCCATTCCCGAGAGGACGAGATCCTGCAGTTCTTGGCAGAGCACCCCTCAATCACCCGAAGGGAAGCGCAGACGTTGCTCGGGATCGGCCAGTCCACGGCCGGCCGCATATTGAAAGAGATGGTGGATAAGGGGCAAATCGCAAGGCACGGCGGAGGTCGCACCTTGCGATACGAATTGGCGTAACGATGTGTCTCTGAGGTAATTGCCCACTACGCCTTCCGTCCAGGCAGGCATAGCAAAAGAGAGCCGCGACCACTCCCCTCGATTCGATTCATTTCTAACCATTCTAACCACCATGGTTAGAATGTGCCGATTTCCCAGAAGGGCTTGTTTCAGCACTGCGAAGTTGTGGAGCGTGACGCGGCTGGGGTAGCTGAGCTCTGCTATGGTGTCAGCCGTGCTGACACCCAACCCGGCGAACGTT
>CABUMZ010000135.1 GCA_902492825.1 uncultured Collinsella sp. | reverse complement strand
TAATCCGCAAACGTTGAAAATTTGCCCGTAAACGAGCGACACCCACGGACGATACTGCGCTGAGTGCGCGTCGTCCGTGGGCGCCGTAATGCTGCAGGGGTTTCGAGCTATTTTGTCTCGTCGCCCTCCAGGAAGATCTTTCGGGTCACAAAGTTGTAGACCATGACAAGCGCGGTGGCACAGATCTTGGCGATATTGGCCTCGAGTCCCAGGCCGGCGTTGAGCGCCAGCACGATGCCATCGTTGAGCACCAAACCGATCACGGACAGCACGACAAAGATGATGAACTCGCGGCGGCGGCTCATGCCTTCCTTGTGCGCAAACACGTATTTCATGCTTGCGAGGTAGTTAAAGATGAGTGAGATGATAAAGCCGCTGGTGTTGGCGATTAGGATGTTGAGGCCCAGACCGTAGTGGAGCAGATTCATAATGCCAAAGTCGATAACCGTGGCAATGACACCGACGACGCCAAATTTCATAATCTGCGCAAGGAGCTTTTGCATGGTACCTGCCTTAAGCTGGCGCCGAAGCGCCGCGGGGATGACAAACTTAGCAAGTTTAGCCAATCCCCGCGGGTGGTGCTAGGCGCGCTCCTCGATAGCACCGTTTCTATATGCATCGAGCAGCTGGCGCAGGTCCTGGATCTGGCTGCGAATCTTGGCGCCAGTATCGGTGTCGCTCACCATGCGGCGACGGTCTGCTTGGTCAAAACGGTTGGTCTCGCTTTCGATGTCCACGTTGCGTGTGAGTGCCTCGGCAACCGTCGTAAAGGCCCGGTGCGACTTGAGGCGGCAGCCGCGCGAGCTCGAGATGAGCGTATAGCCGGCGATGCCCGTCTTGGGATGGTAAGCGCGGCAGAAGCCGCCATCGATGACCAGCAGCTTGCCCTCGGCGCGGATGGGCTGCTCGCCCTTGGTGGTTTTAACGGGCGTGTGGCCGTTGATGATGTGACCGGTCGGTGAACATGCCATGGGCGCGACGCCAAACTCGCGCATGATGTCATCGCAGACCGAGGGCGACTTGGTAAGCGTAAAGTACGGGTCCATCGGCTCGACCCAGGTGCTCTTATCGGCGATATAGGCGCGCTCAAAGGTACGCACCAGGCGTCCGCTGGCGGGTGAGTTAAAGCCAATCCACAGGTACCACATCCAGTCGAGAGCGTCGCGGTCGCCCACGCGCCAGGCGCGGCGGGCGATGTGGTCGCAAAAATCGAGATAATCGCGGCCGGCGTGCCAGGTGCCCAGGCAGTTCATGCTGCTAAAGGTGCCGTCTTCGTTGAGCGGCACGCAGCCATGGAAGAGCAGGTTGCCGTTGGCGACCTTGTACATCGAGCCGTGGGTGTAGAGGAAATCGATATGGCGATGCAGGTGATCGGCGGTGACAAGCTCGGACACGAGCTTGTCGATGATGTGCTGCTCCTGAGACGTGAGCGTGTAGGGGTCCGCCGGGTCGACGGTGGGGAAGTCGTTGGTCGTGAGCGGCCACACGCTGCCGTCGGCGAGCGTGACCGTGCCGGTGTCGTGGTCGATCTTGTCGAGTAACAGGCGGTCGGTCATATCGAACTCGGGGTTGCGCTGGATAATCTGGCCCTCGAGCTTAAAGAGCAGCACGTTGATGGCCTTGATCAGCGGGGTGATGGACTCACCGGCGGTGTAGGTGGCATCGGCAAAGGCCACAAGCTCACGCAGCGAGATGCCGTAGTCGTTCTCCAGGATCTCGTAGTTGTCGTAGCGTAGGTTGTTGCGCAACACCGTGGCGATGCAGGCGGGCTCACCGGCCGCAGCGCCCATCCACAGCAGGTCGTGGTTGCCCCACTGGATGTCGAGCGAATGGTAGGTGAGCAGACGGTCCATAATCTTGGCCGCGCCGCCGCCGCGGTCGAAGATGTCGCCCACCAGGTGCAGGTGATCGACGGCCAGGCGCTTGATGAGCGAGGCGAGCGACTCGATAAAGTCGTCGGCGCTGGCGGTCTCCAGGATGGACTCCACGATGCGCTCGTGATAGCGCACGCGATAGTTGTTCTCGTCCGGGTGCGTGTGCAACAACTCGTCGATGATGTAGGCGTAGTCGCGCGGGATGGCCTTACGCACCTTGGAGCGCGTGTAGCGGCTTGAAAGTGAGCGTGCGACCATGATGAGCTGGTCAAGCATCGTCTTGTACCAGGTTGGCGAGTCCTCGCGCTGGCTACGGACCAGGTCGATCTTCTCGCGCGGGTAGTAGATGAGCGTGCACAGCTCGCCCTTTTCGTCAAAGGAGAGCGTGTCGCCAAAAATTTCGTCGACATGCTCGCGCACGACGCCCGAGCAGTTGTTGAGGATGTGCATAAAGGCTTCGTACTCGCCATGCACGTCGCTCATAAAATGCTCGGTGCCCTTGGGTAGGTTGAGGATGGCCGAGAGGTTGATAATTTCGGTAAATGCGGATTGTTCGGTGGGGAACTGTCTCGACAGCAGGCGCAGATACTTGAAGTCTTGCGGGTTGCGATCGAATGCGACCATGAAACACCTTCCGATGGGGCTGGTAAAACTGATAAACAGCGTCAAACGTTTATCAGTATGCGCCGCTTTTGTTTCGATTTTGCGCCAGCGGCTGAAATGTCGGCTGAACGGTTTGGTAAATCGATTTAGTGAAGGTAGATGTGTTGGTCGGGTGGAGACGACAGAGGGTGTTTTCTCAGATATTTATGCGTCGGGTCGGTGGAGACGATGGTGGTAAAGATGTTCACTATTTTTGGTTCGATTTGGTAAATAGTGGACATATGTACCGCATGTAGGCTCACTGTGCGATAATTTGCGCAGCAATGAGTAAGGAGCCTCATATGAGTGATTTTGTCCTGACCTGTGAATCCGCCGCCGATCGAACCCGTGAGTTCTTTGCGTCGCGCAATATCCCTGTCGTGTGTTTTCATTACGAGATCGACGATGTTGTCTATACGGACGATCTGTATCAGTCGATTACGCCGGACGAGTTTTTTGCCCAGATTGCCGCGGGCGCCATGCCCAAGACGTCTCAGGTGAGCGTGGGTGAGTACGAGGAGTTTTGGGAGCCGTTTGTTGCCGAGGGTAAAGACGTGCTGCACCTGACGTTGTCGTCGGGTATTTCGGGCACGTATGGATCGGCCTGCGTCGCGGCGCAGATGCTTGCGGATCGCTATCCCGAGGGCGGCAAGGTGCGCGTCATCGATTCGCTGGCGGCGTCTTCGGGCTTTGGCCTGTTGTTGGAATATGCCGCCGATGTGCGCGATAGCGGGGCTTCACTCGACGAGACGGCTGCCTGGATCGAGGAGCACAAGCTCAACCTGCACCACTGGTTCTTCTCGACCGATCTGTCGAGCTACCTGCGCGGCGGTCGCATTTCGGCCGCGAGCGCGATCATCGGCACGGCGCTTAAGATTTGCCCGCTTATGACGGTCGATTGCGAAGGTAAGCTGTCGCCACGTGAGAAGATTCGCACTAAGAAGCGCGCGATTTCCGAGATGGCTAAGACCATGATGGCACACGTACAGGACGGTGCAGATTATTCGGGTAAGTGCATCATGTCGCAGTCGGCGTGCCGCGAGGATGCCGAGGCGGTCGCGGCGCTGATCGAGGAACAGGTTCCGCAGCTTAAAGGCAAGATTGAGATCAATGACATCGGTACTCTGATTGGCTCGCATACCGGACCTGGTACGGTGGCGCTCTTCTTTATGGGCGACAAGCGCGTGGATTAACGTTCGTGGGCTGGCTGACAGTTTTAACCGCTGCGCCTGTCCCTCCTGACATTCGATAACAGAAAGGGCCCGTTCCGTTGTTTGTGGAGCGGGCCTTGCTGTTGCGGCTAGCGTTTCTTTCCGCGGAAGAAGAAGCCGTGCAGTGACGGCTTGAGGCCGCGATTGGCGCGACGCTCCTCGACGCGCTCGTGGATCGAAGCGACGCGCTCGATGACTTCGTCGGGAATCGGCACGTCGGGATTCATGTTCTCGACTTGGCTGACCTCGGCGGCGGCGACCTGGTCGATAATGGGCACGTCGTCGCGCGAGATGACAGGTGTGGCGTCTTCCTTCATCTTGCGATAACGCTGCATCATGTCGGTCTGTAGCTGCTGGGCCGAAGGCGGTGTCCAGATGATGGCGTTGGCGCCGGCGGCGATGGTCTCGCGAATGCTCTTGGGCGTCTTGCCGCCCGGCGCGATGAGCGGCAGGTTGGGATAGTGCTCGCGCAGCTCGCGTAGGACCTGGGGCGTGTTCTTGCCGGCGGCGATGTTGAGAATCTTGGCTCCAGCGCGCACCTTGGCGTGGGCATCGTCGTCGCAGCGAACGACCGTGGCGATGACGGGGATGTCGGCGATGTTGGTGATGTGCTCTACCATCTCGGCAGTAGCGGGGGAGTTGACCACGCAGCCCGCCGCGCCCTGCATCTCGGAGACGGCTGCCATCTGCACGGAGCGCTTACCGGTCGTAGTTCCGCCGCCCACGCCTACAAAGACCGGGCACTCGGCGACGGTCAACAGCGCCTGCGTAATGGCCGGCTGCGGCGTGAAAGGGTATACCGCAAAGACGGCATCGGCGTTGGAGTTGCGGATAACCGCGACGTCGGTGGTGTAAATGAGCGACTTGATGCGTCGGCCGAAGAGCGTAAAGCCGCTGGCCTCCTCGATCTCGTCGGGCATGCGAAGGGCCGCCTTGCGCAAACGCCCGTCGATGGGCAGCGGCTCCATGGGGAGCAGTCCGTTGGGGGTCACGGCTACCTGGGGCTCGGTGAACTCGTCTGCGAGCTCGACCTCGGAGAAATCGACCGAGGCGACGATGTCCTCGTGAACCTCGGCGGGTACATCGATGGGAACTTGGTCGTTTGCCGCGGCAGGCGTGTCGAAGGAGCTGGTGCCGACGAAGGCGTCGACGCGCTCATTTAGATCGTTGAGGGTATCCATGGAGACTCGATTCTATGTGATGACGGCCGGCGCGATGCAGCCGGAATTGCGAATGCTAAATCGTTTGACGAGTTGATTTTTCCCC
>CABUMZ010000134.1 GCA_902492825.1 uncultured Collinsella sp. | reverse complement strand
GCCGCATCGAGTGATGCCGCGCCTGCTGCTGGCACCGCCGGCACTGACGGCAACGACGACCCGATTCGTCGCATGGTCGTCTCGGGCCGCAAAGGCGAGATCGCTGCCGAGACCGAGCGTCTGCTGACAGACCACGACGCTATGGACCTCATCAACAATCACTTTATCCCCGCCCTCGACGAGGTTGGCGTCCTCTTTGACCAGGGCAAGTTCTTCTTGCCGCAGCTTATGGCTTCGGCCGAAGCCGCGCGCGTGGGCTTCGACACCATCAAGCGCCTAATGCCCGCCGGCGAGATTGCCGACAAAGGCAAGATCTGCGTGGCCACCGTCAAGGGCGACATCCACGATATTGGCAAGAACATCGTCAAAATGCTGCTCGATAACTACGGCTACACCGTCTTTGACCTAGGCCGCGACGTCGACCCGCAAGAGGTGCTCAAGACCGTGCAGGAGCGTGACATTAAGCTCGTCGGCCTCTCGGCGCTTATGACTACCACGGTCGTCGCCATGGAGGAGACCATCAAGCTGCTTCATGCCGAGGTGCCGGGCGTCAAGATCATCGTAGGCGGCGCCGTACTCACCCCCGAATACGCCAAGCAGATCGGCGCGGACTACTACGCCAAGGACGCCGCCGAAAGCGCGCGCATCGCCGAAGAGGTCTTTGGGCAGTAACACAACGGAAACAACCGAGCACCAAAACGTGCCGCACGCGCCACTTGGCACGTGCGGCACGTTAGAATAGAAAAGATTATGCTCGTTTTGGCAGATAGGAGCGCAAGGATGGCGATCACGCCCGCAGAAATCGCGGAAACCCGCGGCATGGTTGAGGAGCAGAACCTCGACATCAGGACCATCACCATGGGTGTTTCGCTCATGGGTTGCGGCGACGAGAACCTCGACCGCATGTGCACGAAGATCTACGACCACGTGACGCACACGGCTGAGCATCTGGTCGAGACCGCCGAGAACCTCGAGCGCGAGTACGGTATCCCCATCGTCAACAAGCGCGTTTCCGTCACCCCGGTGGCGCAGATTGCCGCGTGCTGCAAGGATGAGGACCTCACCCCCATCGCGCATGCCCTCGACCGCGCGGCCGAGACGCTCGGCATCGACTACCTGGGCGGCTTTTCCGCGCTCGTCCAGAAGGGCATCGGCGACGCCGACCGTCGCGTCATCCAGTCCATCCCCCAGGCGCTCGCCACCACGAGCCGCGTCTGCTCCAGCGTCAACGTCGCCAGCCTGCGCGCCGGTATCAACATGGACGCCGTGCTTATGGCCGCCCAGACCATCATCGATGCCGCTAAACTCACGGCCGACCAGGACTCCGTCGGCGCTTCCAAATTTGTCTGCTTTGCCAATATGGTCGAGGACTCCCCGTTTATGGCGGGCGCCGTCCACGGCGGTGGCGAGGCCGACGCCGTCATCAACGTAGGCGTCTCGGGCCCCGGCGTTATGGCCGCAGCCCTGGAAACGCTGCCCGATTCCGCATCGATGATGGAAGTCGCCGAAAAGATCAAGCAGACCGCCTTTAAGATCACCCGTGCCGGCGAGCTCATGAGCCGCGAGGCCGCCCATCGCCTGGGTGTCGAGAAGGGCATTGTCGACCTGTCGCTGGCTCCCACGCCTGCCATCGGCGACTCCGTCGCGCGCATCCTCGAGATTATCGGCGTGGGCACGCTCGCCATGCTCAACGATGCCGTCAAGAAGGGCGGCGTCATGGCCAGCTCCAGCGTGGGCGGTCTCTCCGGCGCCTTTATCCCCGTGTCCGAGGACGCCGGCATGATCGCCGCCGTCGAAGCCGGCGCGCTTTCGCTCGAGAAGCTCGAGGCCATGACCTGTGTGTGCTCCGTCGGCCTGGACATGATCGCCATCCCCGGTGACACCCCGGTCGAGACCATCGCCGGCATCATCGCCGACGAGATGGCCATCGGCGTCATCAACAACAAGACCACGGCCGTCCGCGTGATTCCCGCCATTGGCAAGGGCGTGGGCGACTGCGTCGAGTACGGCGGCCTGTTTGGCCGTGCGCCCATCATGCCGGTGAACCCCAACGCCGGCACCGTGCTTGCCCACCGTGGTGGACGCTTCCCGGCGCCGCTGAACTCGCTGAAGAACTAGCTGAGGGGTTCGGGCGAGGAGCCCCGGGGAGGGCAAATATATAAGGTCGCCTGCTCGGACAGTCCTGACTCGCACGGAGAGCACATTAAGTGCTCTCCGGCTCGTGCGGAACTCGCGATCGACCTTATATATTTGCCCTCCCCGGGGCTCCCGCACAACGGGACCTCAGTTGGGTTTTATCCCGTATGGCAGTCGCTTCGCTCCTGCCCGCCTTGGTTGTGAGGGCGGTTTGGCGTTGGAACGGTTCTTTCTGATATATGCTGGTTGCGGCTCTTCTTTTGGGAGGAGTCGCTTTTTTGTTGCTAGGAGGTTGGCCCGTGGTTGATGGGGATGCTCGCTCTGAGCTTCTTTCTGCAGATTGGAATGGCGAATGGATGCGCTTGCAAGCTGATCGGCGGCGGGCTGATGATTCTTTTGAGTGGGATAAGCGGGCTCGGCATTTTCGGCCGCTTGAAACTGCTCCGTATGCCCGGGATTTTATAAAGTTGTTGGCGCTTGAGCCCGGCGAGTCGGTGCTGGATATGGGGTGTGGGGCTGGGTCGATTGCTATTCCGCTTGCTCAGGCTGGGCATTCCGTGATTGCTGCCGACTTCTCTCCTGCCATGTTGGGCACGCTTGATGCCGGCATTGAGTATTACGGGCTCGAAGATCTTATTACGCCGCTTGAGCTTGCTTGGGATGATGACTGGTATTTGGTTGGACCGATCGCAAAAGCGGTAGATGTTGCCTTTGCCAGTCGGTCGGTTACGACGACCAACCTAAAAGGCGCGCTTGCCAAGCTTGATCGTACGGGTCGTCGGCGTTGCGCTGTCACGATGGTCGCCAACTCCAGCCCGCGCTATGACCTGCACCTGATGAACGCCATCGGCGCCTCGGTTACCTGCAGTAATGGCTTTGTGTATGCTTTTAATATCCTCATTCAGATGGGTGCCCTGCCGCAGGTTACGTACTTTGAATCGCCCCGTCGCGACACCTTCGATAGCCTTGAGGCGGGCGTAGCAGATTTTTCCCGTATGCTCGAGCATGGCAACGAGGATAAGATCGACCGCCTGCGCGACTACATCGCTCAACACATGATTGAGAATCCCCGTGCCGGCGAGGCGGGCTCCAAGGGCGTACCGCAGGGACGCTACATGCTCGACCACGTCCGCAAGGTCCGTTGGGCGTTTATTGCATGGGAGCCGGTCTCTGCGCCCAGCTCATAGCCTGTTCGCAGCCCGCACTGCCCACTCACTCGGCATCCGCATTCTTTTTGAACTGGGCAAACACGCCCCACACCGCGCCGTTCCTGCGCTATCGTGGGACAGCTCACGTAGATTAAGGCCCCATCGCGGGGCGCCCCATAACATAGAAAGCGAGAACCCATGGCACTGACAGGAGCCCAGGTCAAGCAGCTTCGCAGCATGGCCCATCACCTCAACCCCGCCATCATCATCGGCAAGTCCGACATCAACGAGGGCACCGTCGAGCAGACGGTCGCCTACCTGGAGAAGCACGAGCTCGTTAAGTGCTCCGTACTCGATGGTTCCAGCCTTTCCGCCCGCGAGGCCGCCGAAGAGCTCGCCGATCGCTGCCATGCCGAAGTCGTCCAGGTTATCGGCCGCAAGTTCTCGCTGTATCGCGAGTCCTCGCGCAAGGACATCGAGAAGATTAAGCTCGTCTAAGAGCCAACGATTCGGCGAGCCAACACATAGCAAGCTTACGGGTGCCCAAGTACTTCGGGCGCCCGTTTTTTATCGCTCGACCAGCACGCGATTGAGCCGCCCCTCCACCAAGCGCTCGTACAGACGCCGCGTCTCGGGCTCGGGCACGCCATTGACCTGCTCCCTCAGATGGTGCATATGCCCGCTGTATAGCTCGACGATATCGCGCCGCCGCCCCGCCGCACTGTAGACGCGCATGGCGCAGCGCACCATATCCTCGCGCGCCGTTTCCTGCCGAAGCCCCGACTCCGCCAGCCAAATCGCCGACTGCAGATCGTTTTCTTCTAGAGCGGCATTTGCTCCCTTAATCATGCAATCGATGTACTTTGACTGCATGATGCGTCGCATACGCAAAAAGTAGGTGGGATTACAGCCATTGGGAACATACAGCGGTCCGGCATAAAGCTGCTCAATCTTAAGACACAGCTCAACTAAATGGGGCCCGCGCGCACCCGTGCGATTTCCCAAAACCTCGCGGCTTATCTGGTCAAACAGCCGTACATCGGTCTTGACGTAGTCGCCGTTGAGCCCAATGCATTCATTTTGGATGAGCACACATGACTTGCCATCCGGCGTAGGCCCCAAAGCCGACCGCAAGCGCGATATCGTCGAGTACAGGTTGTTGCGGGCGCTATTAAACTCGGCATGGGGCCACAGCTCCATGGCCAGCGTCTCACGATCGACGAGCGCATCCATGCCCAGCGCAAGCCGCTCGGCAAGTGTCGCCGCCTTCTTGCGGCGCCACATTTTGTCCGTGATGGGAAACCCGTCGCGCTCGGCGCGAAACGCACCAAACATGCGAATCTCGATATGGTCGATGGTATCAACGGCTTCAACCTCGCCGGCCTGGAACAGGCGCTCGCCCTCCCCTTCCAAATCGTCGCGCAGCGAGTACCGCGACAGCTCGCGCACGGGAAGCTTCTTGCGTATCCTGCTCGCCGGCTCGCCCAGACAATGCATGGCAAGGCGCGCAAAGAGCCGATACGATGGCTCTAGAATCCCCGCACGATTCATGGACATCCAGGCCGCAAGGTCGCTGTCTCGGCCCGCACAGGCCAAATGCAGCGCCATCATCCAGGCCTCCGCTCCACCAACCTGCGTCTGGCTTATATCGAGCAACTCCGCTTCCTCGCGTACCGAAACCATCGAGGTGTTACGCAGATATGCCGCGCG
>CABUMZ010000133.1 GCA_902492825.1 uncultured Collinsella sp. | reverse complement strand
TCAACGATATGGCACCGTGGGGACACATGTATGTCAATCCTGGTCTAACAGAGCCTTTTTTAATCCCCGTCCCAGAAAAATCATTATGCATAGAAAGTCATAATTATCATTTCGTAAACATTTCGATGAAATTAACGCCATGAGGCATGCTTGCGGTTACAATACCGCGAGGCCTAACTACACACCTTTAAGCCGGTCCTGTGAGACCGGGAAGGAGAATTATGGCGAACAACCATACCGCGGGCGCTGCCGCCCGCACCTTCGCGCCCAGCGAGCTTTGCCAGCGTATGCTGGCCAAAACCAGCAAGGGCACCTGCGGTCCCTGCATCCTGTATCTTGAGGATGGGACCATTTTTTATGGACGTGCATGCGGCGCCGAGGGCACCGCGACCGGCGAAGTCTGCTTCAACACCTCGCTCGAGGGCTACTTTGAGGTCATGACCGACCCGAGTTATGCCGGCCAAATCGTAACCATGACCTATCCGCAGATCGGCAACTACGGTATCGACGAGACCGACGTCCAGTCGGCCTTCCCCGGCGACGCCGTGCGCCCTGCGAGCGCTCCGGCCATGCGCGGCATGATCGTTCGCGACATGTGCGCCACGCCTTCTAACTGGCGCTCGGCCGTCAGCGTGCCGGAGTACCTGCGCGCTCACGACATCGTCGCTATCGAAGGTGTCGACACCCGCGCCCTGGTGCGCCATCTGCGCGACAATGGTTCTAAGATGGGCATTATCTCGACCGAGATCTTCGACGTCGACGAGCTTGCCGAGCGTCTGGCCGCAGCACCCACGCTGGTAGGCGAGAACCTGGTGAAGACCGTAAGTTGCCCCGCGCCTCACGAGTTTGTGGCCGCCGACCTGCCTGCCACGCATGACTTTGCACTTGCGGTTGCCGCTCCTGCCCGTCACAAAGTGGTCGCCTACGACTGCGGTGTGAAGCGCGGCATTCTGGAAGGGCTGGTCCGCGCCGGCTGCGACCTTACCGTCGTGCCGTGGGATACGCCCGCCCAGCAGGTGCTCGACATGGATCCCGACGGTGTCTTTTTGTCCAATGGCCCCGGCGACCCCGACGCCGTGGTGGAGACCTACGAGCAGGTGCAGCAGCTGATCGGTAAGGTGCCGGTCTTTGGTATTTGTCTTGGTCACCAGATGATCAGCCTGGCCTGCGGCGCCCAGATGGAAAAGCTTAAGTTCGGTCACCGCGGTGGCAACCAGCCGGTCATGAACCTGGTAAGCCGTCGCGTGGAGATCACCGCGCAAAACCATGGCTTTGGCCTGCTGTTCCCCAGTTTGGGCAAGCTTGTCCCCGAGCTTTCCGGCGGCGAGACCGAGCATGCGGCCGATGGAGATCTGCGCGTCTGGGTGCGCCGCGGAATCGCGCCGGTCGTGATGAACGAGCGCTTTGGCCGCATTCGCCTAACACATGTGAACCTCAACGACGGCACCGCCGAGGGCATCCAGCTGCTCGACGCCCCGTGCTTCTCGGTCCAGTATCACCCCGAGGCCTCGCCTGGCCCCACCGATGCCCACTATCTCTTTACCGCCTTTACGCGACTCATGGACGGCGAGGAGAGCTACCTGGACATCGACACCGCGAAGGACCGCCTGGCTGGCTGGAATTTCGCCGAGACTGAGACCGAGGAGAACTAACATGCCGAAACGTACTGACATCAAGCGCATCCTCGTCATTGGTTCGGGCCCCATCGTTATCGGCCAGGCCTGCGAGTTCGACTACTCCGGTGCCCAGGCCTGCAAGGTGCTCAAGGAGGATGGCTTTGAGGTCATCCTGGTCAACTCCAACCCGGCGACCATCATGACCGACCCGGGTCTTGCCGACCGCACCTATGTCGAGCCCATCACCGCCGAGTTTATCGAGCGCGTGATCAAGAAAGAGCACCCGGACGCGCTGCTGCCCACGCTGGGCGGCCAGACCGGTCTGAACGCCGCCGTCGAGCTGGCAAAGGACGGTACGCTCGACAAGTACGGCGTCGAGATGATCGGCTGCGACCTGGCCGCCATCGAGCGCGGTGAGGATCGCAAGCTCTTTAACGAGGCCATGGCCGAGATCGGCCTGGAGGTCGCGCGCTCGGGCTATGCCTACAGCGTGGCCGACGCCGAGGCCATCGCCGAGCGCGTGGGCTATCCCTGCGTACTGCGCCCGAGCTTTACCCTCGGCGGCGCCGGCGGCGGCATCGCTCACACCCACGAGGAGCTCGTCTCCATCGTGAGCCAGGGCCTGGAGCTCTCGCCCGCCCACGAGGTGCTGGTCGAGGAGTCCATCGAGGGCTGGAAAGAGTACGAGATGGAGGTCATGCGTGACCACGCCGGCAACGGCATCATCGTGTGCTCCATCGAGAATCTCGACCCCATGGGAGTGCACACCGGTGACTCCATCACCGTGGCGCCGGCGCAGACGCTCTCCGACCTTGAGTATCAGCGCATGCGCGTAGCCTCGCTCGCCATTCTGGAGAAGATCGGCGTCGAGACCGGTGGCTCCAACGTGCAGTTTGCCGTGAACCCCAGCACCGGTCGCTTGATCGTCATCGAGATGAACCCGCGCGTGAGCCGTTCGTCCGCGCTAGCCTCCAAGGCCACGGGTTTCCCCATCGCCAAGGCCGCCGCGCGCCTGGCTGTGGGCTATACGCTCGACGAGATCGTCAACGACATCACCAAGGCCACGCCCGCCTGCTTTGAGCCCACGATCGACTACTGCGTGGTCAAGGTGCCGCGCTTTGCCTTCGAGAAGTTCAAGGGTACCGACCCCACGCTTACCACGCGCATGAAGGCCGTGGGCGAGATCATGGCGATCGGCCGCACCTTTGAGGAGGCCTTCGGCAAGGCCATGCGTTCGCTGGAGGACGGGCATCAGGGCATTTGTGCCGGTGGCAAGGAAGGTGCCGACAAGCTGAGCGACGATGAGCTCGCTCAGGCCGTGGCCACGCCGACCGAGCACCGCATCTTCTTTGTGGTCGAGGCCCTGCGCCGTGGCTGGGACATCGCTCGCATCCATGCCATCTGCGGCATCGATCCGTGGTACCTCAACCGCATCAACGACATGGTGCAGGTTCAGGAGAGCATCCGCGGTCTGCGTGTGGAGGATATCGACGCCGACGCGATGCGCCTGCTCAAGCAGTACGGCACGAGCGACGCCGAGATTGCCGCGCTGACCGGCTCCGATGAGCGCTTTGTGCGCGCCTACCGCAAGGGTCTGGGTGTGGTTCCCAGCATGAAGACGGTCGATACCTGCGCTGCGGAGTTCTCGAGCGCCACGGAGTACCACTACAAGACGTACGAGAACATCTACCGCACGAGCCCGGATGCCAAGAAGTGTGTGGCTCCCGACGAGACCACGCCGGCGGACAAGCCCAAGGCGATGATCCTGGGCGCTGGCCCCAACCGCATTGGCCAGGGTATCGAATTCGATTACTGCTGCGTGCACGCGAGCTACGCGCTGGCGGCCCGCGGCTTCGAGACCATCATGGTCAACTGCAACCCCGAGACCGTCTCGACTGACTACGACACCTCGGACCGCTTGTACTTTGAGCCGCTCACCTACGAGGACGTCATGGATGTCATCGACGTTGAGCGACCCGACGGCGTCGTTGTGACGCTCGGCGGCCAGACACCGCTTAAGCTGGCACGCATGCTCGAGGAGAGCGGCGTGAACATCATGGGCACCAAGCCCGACGCCATCGACTTTGCCGAGGACCGCGAGCGCTTTGCCGCCCTGCTCGACAAGCTGGGCATCATGTACCCGCCGGCGGGCCAGGCCACGTCGTTTGAGGAGGCCGAGGCCGTGGCCGCACACATCGGCTACCCGCTGCTGGTGCGTCCGAGCTACGTGCTGGGCGGCCGCGGCATGATGATCGCCTACGATGCCGAGCATCTGCGCGATTACATGGCCGAGGCTGCGCGCATTAGCCCCGACTACCCGGTGTATCTGGACCGCTTCCTGGAGGGTGCGATCGAGTCCGACGTCGACGCCTTGTGCGATGGCGAAGAGGTCTACATCGGCGGCATTCTGGAGCATATCGAGGAGGCCGGTATTCACTCCGGCGACTCTGCGACCTGCATCCCGCCGTTCAGCTTTAGCGAGAGCCTGCAGGCGAAGCTTCGCGAGACCACGCGCCGCATCGCGATGGCGCTGGGAGTCCGCGGCCTGGTCAACGTGCAGTACGCCATCAAGGGCGAGACCGTCTACGTGATCGAGGCCAACCCGCGCGCGAGCCGCACCGTGCCGTTTATCTCCAAGGCCACCGGCGTGCCGCTGGCCAAGTGTGCCGCACGTATCATGGCAGGCGATTCCATCGCGAGCTTGGGCCTGCCGAGCGACGAGCGTCAGCTCGATTGGTTCTGCATGAAGGAAGCCGTCATGCCCTGGGGTCGTTTCCCGGGCGCCGACGTTATCCTGGGGCCCGAGATGAAGTCGACGGGCGAGGTCATGGGCATTGCCAAGAGTTATCCCGAGGCATACGCCAAGACGCAGCTGGCGATTGACTACAACCTGCCCGATCCGAGTGCCGGCAAGGTATTCATCAGCGTGTGCGACCGCGACAAGCGTCACATCCTTTCGGTCGCGCGTATCCTGCGCTATCTGGGCTTTGATATCTGCTCCACCGAGGGTACGGCGCGCGTGCTGCGCGGCGGCAACGTGACGTGCGAAGTCGTGGAGAAGATCAGTGGCCCACACGACGGCGAGTGCCCCAACATCGGCGACCTCATCGCCGATGGCAAGATTGCGGTAATCATCAACACGCCGTACGGTCCGGGCTCGCGTGGCGATGGCTACCTGCTGCGTACCGAGGCTGTGCGCCGCGGCGTGACCTGCGTGACGGCGATGTCTGCGGCCAACACGTACGTGAGCGCCATCGAGGCCGTGCGTGAGGACCAGCAGGGTCACGGCAGCGCCAACGACATGGGCATGGACGTCATCGCCCTGCAGGACCTGCCACAGCACACGGTGTAGTTGACCTGGCCGGCCGGGGCGGGAGGGGCC
>CABUMZ010000132.1 GCA_902492825.1 uncultured Collinsella sp. | reverse complement strand
GACGAGGTCATTTTTGAGGAGTTCAAGGGTACCGGCAACATGGAGCTCAAGCTCGACCGCGACCTGGCCGATCGCCGCATTTTCCCGGCCATCGACCCTGTTGCCTCGGGTACGCGCAACGAGGACCTGCTGGTCGACGAGCAGATGCGCCCGTTTGTCTTTGGTCTGCGTCGCATCCTCGCCGGCATGAACAATACCGAGCGCGCGGCCGCATCGTTTATCAAGGGCCTCAAGGGCACCAACACCAACCAGGAGTTCCTGGTGCGTTCGGCCAAAAAGCATAGCGACTACGAGCAGACGTTCTAAGTCGTCAACCGCACGCGGCGTTATTGCCGGCGCGATGAAGGGTCGGGGCTTGCGCCTCGGCCCTTTTTATATCGCCACCCGGCGCCAGTTATCGACCATAAGACTGGCAAGCAGCAGGTTTCCCGTTTCAATCCGACATCGTCGCTTGCAATCGACTGGGCGGTTTCGCATAATAGCTTTTAAGCTTCGCGACGGATAACGCAGATGAAACGAACCATATACCGTTGCTTTGGGGCATAGCCCCGCTTCATCTTCTCTCGCGCAGCCAACTGAATGATGCGATTTGGGTGCTGGAAGATGGGGAGAGCTCATGGCTTCTTCTGATGCAACACAACGAGCAGTCCTTGCCGGACTTTCGTGCGGGATCGGCCTTGCCGCTCCCGTGGTTATGTATGCCGCGACGCTACCGTTTTCGTCGGTGAACGAGACGGTCGTGGCGGGTGCGGTTCCCTTCGCCGTGGGCGCGGTGGCGGGCGTGGGTATCTATGCCGCCTCGCTGGGTATCTCCGAGTACCATGCGCAGCGTGAAGAGCGTCTGTTCCAGCCCGATGCCATGGGCGGTGCCGCCAATCTCAATCAGCATCAAAGCGAGTTCAAGACCGCCTCGATTCCAGCTCAGCAGCAGGATGCGACTCCTTATGCTACCGCTTCTGCTTCTCAGGCTCAGTCGGAGCAGTCTACCTCGGCATTCCTTTCCGGCCTGACTGGTGCGTTCCAGCGCCGTCATACCGATGATGGTGTCCCTACCATCGCTCGAGCCGCAGATGCTATGGACGAGGACGAGGCTTGGTCCATGATCGACAGTATGCTCGACGACGATTCGCCGGTGAGCTGCGACCCTGCACACTCGCGCGACGTCTATCAAGTCGCCATCGACGAGCTCACCAACGGCGGGCAGACCGGCTCCTTCAATCGCGACGACATCGCCGCCGCGGCACGCGCCGTATCTGGCTCCCAGGCCGCCCCTGCGGGCAGCACGGCGGCTTTCGTGGCACTCGTCGCCAACGCGGCAGCCAATAACGCCTACAGTGCTACCTCGGCGGACGCGAACGCTTCTGCCGACAATTCGTACGTTGATGAAGCCATGGCCGCGGACGAGGAGGCCGTTGCCGCCCGCCGTGCCGCCGAAAGCTCACTGTGGGGCGCTCCTGCCCAGCAGCAGGCGGCCGAGGCTGCGCCGTACAATGCAAACCTCGCCAGCATGCCTATCATCTCCGGTGCCGCGGACATCGATCTCGATGACCTCGATGAGCCTGCAGCCATCACCGCATCGATTGATGCCCAAGATCGCATCGACACCGGCGACCTTCCGGACGCCTCGCTCGAGGTCGATGTCCCCATGGCCGATTATTCGGGCCACGAGGACATGTGGGCCGCCGCCACCGCGATTCTGGATGAGATTGACGAGCCCGCTCCTGTTGTAGCGCCCGCTCCCGTCGCTGCCCCTCAGCCTGCTGCCCCCGCCTATGTCGGCCGTCACAGCGCTGTGCTCCCCGAGGATACCGCCCGTATCTCGCGCGAGAGCATCGAGCGGGCCGAGGCTATTGCCGCCGGCATTATGGAAAATCGTCGTCACGAGCGCGTCAATCAGATCCTCGAGGAAGAGATCGAGCGCCTGCAGTCCTCTACCGCCAAGCGTACGGGCCGTGCCTATCTGAGCGTTATCGAGGGCGGTACCGCCAGCTTTGCGCCGCTCCGCGCGGAGGCATAACTTCTGCATGGTTAAGATCAATCGAAAATGGGCGGTCGTGACCTGCCTGATGGCGCTCTTGATCTGGGGCAATTCGCTGGTTCCCGGCTCGGGGTCGGGCTCGCTGAGTCTAACGGTCATGGAAACTATCCGCGGTTTCCTGCACGGCGTGGGACTTCCATATGCATGGGTGACCAACTTTGTTGTTCGCAAGTGCGCGCATTTTACCGAGTATATGGTGCTCGGCATTCTGGCAACGCACGCCTTTGATTTTGAGGGCCGGCGCACCTTTGACGTGCTGCTGCCCACGGCGGTGTTCCTGCTGCTGATTCCCTCGATCGACGAGACGATTCAGCTCTTTGTGCCGGGACGCGCCGGCATGATCACCGATGTGATGATCGACTGCTGTGGAGCGGCAACGGGCGTTGTGCTTCGATATCTCTTACGGTGGCTGATGTGCGCCAAAAAAGCCGCCTAGGACGTATTGTTTGGTCCTAGGCGGCCTTTTTTATTTGAGGGGTTATATGAGGCGTGGTGGCGTCGTTCCGTAGGTTGGATTTGCCGAGCGCGCCACGCCCTGTGGGTGCGTCTGCTACTGAAGCGCCTGTGCGCCCAGGGCCAGGCAGCCCATGATGCCCTGCTTGCCCTCGAGGCTGTTGTTGACAATATAGGAATCGATGTCGTTGACCTCGGGCGTGACGATATAGCCGTTGAGCATCTCGGCGCACTTTTTGCGTGCGAGCGGCACGATGGGGGTGTGGTCGGCCACGCCGCCGCCGATGATGATCTTTTGCGGTGCGTAGCACAGCGTGTAGGTCATGAGCGCCTGTGCCAGATAGCCTGCGAGCAGGTCCATGGCCTCCGGGTCATCGGCCATGTCTCCGGCGCTCTTGCCATCCCAGCGCTTTTTAACGCCAGGGCCGGCGATGAGGCCCTCGAGGCAGTTGTCATGGAAGGGGCAGGCGCTATGCTCGCCGATGGTGTCGCGCGGGTCGCGCGTGACCAGGATGTGGCCGGCCTCGGGATGCATCATGCCGTGCACGAGCTTACCGCCCGAGAGCACGCCGGCGCCCACGCCGGTGCCGATGGTCAGGTAGACCACGTCGGTGAGGCCCTGGGCGCAACCAAAGGTGACCTCGCCCAAGCAGGCAACGTTGACGTCGGTGTCGTAGCCACAGGGAATATTGAGCTCGTTTTGGATGGTGCCCAGCAGATCAAAGTAGCGCCATGCCGTTTTGGGCGTCTCCAGGATCTTGCCGTATTGGGGCGACGCGGGGTTGACTGCGGTGGGGCCAAAGGCGCCGATGCCCAGCGCGGTGATGCCCTTGTCGGCAAACCATGCATTGACGGCCTCAACGGTCTCCTGCGGGGTCGTGGTCGCGATCTGCTCACGCTCCAGGACCGTACCGTCTGCATAGCCCGTGGCGCAGACCATCTTGGTGCCGCCGGCCTCGAGCGCTCCGATAAGCTGCTGTTCTGCCATAGTATTCCTCTCTCTGGGACGAGTTGCTCCGTGACTAGAGTATAGGGCTCTAAACTATTTAAGAAAGCGTTATAAAAAGAAGCCTCGCAACGCGGCGGGCGGTGCGGGGCTTCTTTGGTTGCTTTAGTTGCCGGGCCGTCCTTACCCGCGCGGCTTGATTTTATCACGTAGCGACTTGAGGTTCTCCAGCGCCGCGTTAAGCGTCTCGTCTCGCTTGGCAAAGTGGAAACGAATCAGATGGTTGACGGGCTCGCGGAAGAAGCTCGAGCCGGGCACGGCGCCCACGCCCACCTTTGAGGCCAGGTCCTTGCAGAACTCGAGGTCGCTGTCGTAGCCAAACTCAGAGATATCCATCATCACGTAGTAGGCGCCCTGCGGTACGTTGTGCTTAAGTCCGATACTATCGAGCCCTTGGCAGAACAGGTCGCGTTTGGCGGTATAGAGGTCAAGGACCTCATCGTAATAGCTGCCGTCGAAATTGAGGGCGGTGACGACCGCTTCCTGCAGGGGAGCGGCGGCACCCACGGTGAGGAAGTCGTGGACCTTCTTGATGCGCTCGGTGATCTTGGCCGGGGCAATGGTGTAGCCAAGACGCCAGCCGGTGATGGAGTACGTCTTAGACAGCGAACTGCAGCTGATGGTGCGCTCGAACATGCCGGGCAGCGTGGCCATATAGACGTGCTCGTGGGGCGCGTAGACGATGTGCTCGTATACCTCGTCGGTAATGCAGTAGGCGTCGTACTTTTTGCAGAGGTCGGCGATAAAGGTGAGCTCCTCGCGCGTAAAGACCTTGCCGCAGGGGTTGGAAGGGTTGCACAGGACGATGGCCTTGGGGTCGTTGTCGCGGAAGGCCGCCTCGAGTGTCTCGCGGTCAAAGTCGAATGTGGGCGGGTTGAGCGGCACGTAGATGGGCTCGGCACCCGAAAGGATCGTGTCGGCGCCGTAGTTCTCGTAGAACGGCGAGAAGATGACGACCTTATCGCCGGGGTTCGTGACCGTCATCATGGCGGCCATCATGGCCTCGGTGGAGCCGCAGGTGACTACGATATTCTCGTTGGGGTTCACCGGCATGCCCATAAAGTGCTCCTGTTTGGCGGCAAGCGCCTCGCGCATGGCCTGGGAGCCCCAGGTGATGGAGTACTGGTGATAGAGCGGCTTGGGATCGGCGGCGATGGTGCTGAGGCTATCGAGCAGCTGCGCCGGGGGATCGAAGTCAGGGAAGCCCTGCGAGAGATTGACAGCGCCGTACTTATTGGAGATGCGCGTCATGCGGCGGATGACCGAATCGGTAAATCTTGCCGTGCGGTTGGAGAGTTCTTTCATGACGGTCCTTTCGAGGATTTGCAGTGGGGCAAGTTTACTCCTATGAAACCGGTGGGATTTGCTCGAAATGGTCTCGAAAAACTCTTTTCAAAATTCTTGAAAATTGGGGCTTGCATCGTGTGGCGTTCCTTGCAATAATAGTCGAGCGCGAAGCGCACAGGACACGGTGGGTGTAGCTCAGTTGGCTAGAGCGACGGGTTGTGGTCCCGTA
>CABUMZ010000131.1 GCA_902492825.1 uncultured Collinsella sp. | reverse complement strand
CAAAGGAAAGCACTTAATGTGCTTTCCGTCTTGCGCAGGACTGTAGAGCAGGAAAGTTCATATGCGCCGCCCGGCTCCCGCGGCTCTCAGGGGCATCTCTCATGCAAAAACTGTCGTGGGGTAAAGTCCGAGGTCAGTGGCGTTTTATACCGAGAAATCCAAAAAAAGTTGAAAATTCATTACAAATTTGCGTTGACTTTAGGTAACTAAAGTTTCATACTCCTTTTCAACCACTGGGGGATGTGAACACGCACGGATCGTTCGCATCATGATTGAAGAGGATTTCTTAGACATGTTCACGCATCAGCTAAACATTATCAGCGTAGTAATTATCTGATGCGGGTTAGCACATACAGCTAGCCCGTACGATAACGGGCGGCTGATGAAGATGAGGGCCGTCGAGCGCAACCGACGGCCCTCATTTTTTATGTCTAGGAAGTTCTTTTTAGAGGAGGAAATGTAATGAACGGAGTTTTGCTCATGGTTGTGGCCGCGGCGGTGCTCGCCTGCGGCTATCTGGGCTACGGCCGCTGGCTGGCCAACAAGTGGGGCGTTGACAAAGAGGCCCTCACGCCGGCCAAGCGCATGAAGGACGGCAACAGCTTCTCGCCCGTCTCCGCCTTCACCGCGTTTTCGCACCAGTTCAGCTCGATCTGCGGTGCTGGCCCTGTCACGGGTACGATCGTCGCCATGGCCTTTGGCTGGCTGCCCGTCGTGCTCTGGGTCCTCGTCGGCGGCATCTTCTTTGGCGCCGTCCACGACTTTGGTGCCCTGTACGCTTCGATGAAGAACAACGGCAAGTCACTCGCTCAGCTCATCGAGAAGTACATCGGCAAGACCGGCCGTCGCCTGTTCCTGCTGTTCTGCTGGCTGTTCTGCATCATCGTCATCGCCGCCTTCACCGACATGGTCTGCAAGACGTTCATGTTCACCCCGGCCGTTGACGCTTCTGGTGCTGCTACCGGTGCCGTCGACTTCACCAAGTCCTATGCCGCCGGCTGCGCTGGTACCATCTCCATCCTGTTCACCTTCGTCGCCATCGCCTTTGGTTGGGCCCAGAAGAAGTTCAACCTCACCGGCGCTGCCGAGTTCGTCACCGGCGTGGTCCTTATGGTTCTCATGTTCGCCGTCGGTATGCAGTTCCCGGTCTACCTGGATAAGTTCCAGTGGTTCGCCGTCGTCATGGTCTACCTGGTCTTCGCTGGCGCTATGCCCATCCAGATGCTCAAGACTCCGCGTGACTACCTCACTTCCATCATGATGATCGTCATGATCGTCTGCGCTGTCCTCGGCATCGTCGTCCTGGGCGTCAACGGTCAGGCCACTATCACCGCTCCGGTCTTCACCGGCTTCTCCACTGCCTCCGGCATGATGTTCCCGGTCCTGTTCGTCTCTGTCGCTTGCGGTGCTCTCTCCGGTTTCCACAGCCTCGTTTCTTCCGGCACCTCTTCTAAACAGGTCGAGAAGGAGCAGGACGCCGTCAAGGTCGGTTACGGCGCCATGATTGTCGAGTCCTTCGTCGGCATCCTTGCCATCATCGTCGCCGGCATCATGTTCTCCGATATGAACACCGCCGGTACTGGCGCCCTCAACGCCGGTGTCGCTTCCACCCCGTTCCAGATCTTCGCCGCTGGCATCTCCCGCGGTATGCAGGCCTTCGGTGTTGACGGCACGCTCGCTACCGTCTTCATGACCATGAACGTCTCCGCTCTGGCCCTGACCTCGCTCGACGCCGTCGCCCGCATCGCCCGTACTTCGTTCTCTGAGTTCTTTGCCCAGACCAACGACGCCCTGGCCATCGAGTCCAAGGCCGGCTACATGAAGGTCCTCGGCAACCCCTGGTTCGCCACGGTTGTCACCCTGCTTCCTGGTCTCGCCCTCGCTTTTGGTGGCTATGCCAACATCTGGCCGCTCTTTGGTGCTTCCAACCAGCTGCTCGGCGGTATGACCATGATCACCCTCGCCGTGTTCTGCAAGTGCACCGGCCGCAAGGGTTGGATGCTCTACGTGCCCGTCGTCTTCCTGCTCTGCTGCACCTTCACCTCGCTGGTCCAGAGCGCCATGGGCTGCATGACCGCCGTCCAGGCCTACGGTTTCTTCGGTACCATCCCGGCTACCGCCACCACGGCCGCCGTCTCCGTCGCCGCCACCAAGGGCCTGCAGCTCGTCTTTGCCGTCCTGCTGATGGTCCTGGGCCTCATCGTCGCCGTCAACTGCCTCAAGGAGTTCTTCGGCAAGGAGGCTGGCTCCATGCCTGATGAGGAGCCCGAGTGGTCCGATATGGGCAAGGCCGAGTACGGTCGCGCCGCTGCCGCCGAGGCTCCTGCCGACGCCGAGGCCGTCAAGGCCTAGTCGGTCGGACGGGTTGAATCTCTCATCCATATGACTCGGAAAGACCGGGTCCGCAACGACGCGGACTCGGTCTTTTTTTCATGCGAAAGCGGGTGACGCTCGAGTGTTCTCGCAGATGTTTTGCGTGGATAAGGGCGTGCGCTGTACCATATAGACGTATATGTGTACATATGAAAGGGGCCCCGTGGCCAAGACGGTATATTCCGATAATCAAAACAATGTCGATGCTTTGGCTGAGCGCCTGAGCAGCCAGACGTCGCTTTCTGCCGAGCGCGCCAAGCTGGTTGCCTACGACCTGCTCTGCCGCAAGGCGCTCAAGATTAAGTCGAGTGCGCTGGCGCAGATTTTCCGCTCCGTCGATAAGGAGTGCGACACCAAGGCGATGCGCGATGAGCTTATCGCGGCAAAGATCGTGACCAAGATCGAGGGTAGCGGCATTAACGGGCGCCCGGCGTTCTATACCATCAATGCCGAGATCCGCGATGCCCAAGAGCAGCCTGCCGAGTCCGTCGAGGGTTTTGTCGTCGAGGATTCCGCTGACGTGCCTGCTGTGGAAGAAGCTGCTCCGCGTGAGCATGTCGATACCGATGAGTTGCTCGATGAGAACGTCGTGCGTGCCTTTACGGCCAAGGCAGGACGCGGCGGTTTTGGCGGGGGTGGCAAGCGCGATGCGCAGCGCCGCGCCCAGCAGGAGCGCTTCCGTCGCGCCGTTGCTCGAAAGGGTGAGACGGATGCTGAGGCTGTTGAGACCGAGGTTGCTGCCGAGTCGCAGAAGCCCGCGAGGGAGCAAAAGCCCGTGGAGGCCCAAGAGCCCAAGCGTCGTCGCGGTGCTCACTTTAAGACTGCACAGCAGGATGCCGCGCGTGAGGTTGAAGAGTCTTCTGAGGTTGCAGACGATGTTGAGGAGTCTGCCAAGAAGGCTCCGGGTTCGTGTCGTCCCGGCCGCGGTTTTGCGGGGCGCGCGTATCCCGTAAGGCGTCAGGAGAAGAGCGAACCGGCTTCGACCACTCAGGGCGAGAAGGACGAGAAGGCCGTTGAGCCGGTGGCTCGCGAGCAAAAGCCTGTTGAGCCGCAGCTTGAGGTTGATGCCGAGGCCAAGGGCCAGCAGCCTACTGATGAGCAGACGGAGCAGGGCGCGTCGAGCAAGCCTCGCCGCCGTCGCCATCGTGGGGGCCGCAGTTCCCATGCCGAGACTGCGGCCGAGAAGACCACGCCGCAGAACGAGGATGCGAAGGCTGAGGTTTCTTCGGGGCAGCCTAAGCGCCAGCCGGCGAAGGAGAGCAAGTCCGTTCGTCAGCAGAAGCAGGCGTCTATGCCGAAGCGCGAGCGCAATTCCCAAGGCGATTCTAAGCGCAAGTCTCAGAGGAAGCCGGAGTCTGCCGCAGCAGATACTGCTGCCCAGCAGCCCAAGTCGGCCGTTCACGGCGAGGCCTCGGCGTTTGCCCTTGCCCGCGTTTTAGGCAGGCAGCTGCTCAAAGTTGTCCCTACGCCCACGGCGCTCTCTAAGATCAAGGAGCAGCAGACACAGATCGTAAAGGTCGAGGGCAAGGACGGCAAAAAGGCTCCGCAGCGCACTCAGCACAACGAGATGTCCAACCGCAAGATTGCCGAGGAAATCGCAATCATCCAGGCTTGGATCGAGCAGAACCGAGGTGCCGATACGCCGGTTGCCTCGCGCCGCCAGCGTGCCTACCAGATCTTTAATGACGAGAAGGCTTTTGACGGCAAGCACGGTGAGCGCTTGATCAGGCGTATGACCGAAAAGGGCATCAGCATGCAGGCGATCAAGGTCGCCCCCAATCGCCCCGTGCACTTTACGGGCTTCTTTACGCTGGGCGCCGACAAGCCGTTCATTATGGTCGAGAACCTGGACACCTACGACGAGATCGTCAAGCTGCTGCGTGGCCGCAAGCACGCCAAGCTCTTTGGCATCAAGGTGGGCGGCGTGATTTTTGGCGGCGGATGCAAGGCGAGCGTCTCGCATGCCCTGGACGATTATCTGGCTGAGATTGGCTATCGCTTTAACTACGTCTACTACGTAGGCGATATCGATCGCGAGGGCGCGCGTATCGTCGAGCAGGCTCGCAATGCCAATGTGGTTGAGATTCGCCTGCATGCCGGCATGTACCGTGCCATGCTCGCCGAGCATAAGCGTCGCGTGAAGGCCGGCGGCGAGTGCGAGCCCGCGGCTGCCAACCAGGGCGTGCCGCAGAACCTGGCGGCGACGATCAAGGATCTGCCCATGGTTACGCGCGTGCAGTTCCGCAACGTGCTGCGCGAGGGCGGGCGCATTCCGCAGGAGATTCTGATGACCGCAGACTATCGGGATGGCGACTCGGGAAGCTTCGACCGCATGCTGAACAATTAGCTCCGCCGTTCTACCGAACGGCGGTCTTCTTGACGCTGCGAGGGGCCCTGGCACGGCAATCTGACGTTCAACTTCGGCGGCGCGACCAGAAGGTCAGCGCCGCCTTGTTTCACGTCACCTTGCCATACCAGGGCCCCTCTCGCTGTCACGTCCAAAACATCGAGGTTAAGTGGCCTCCTGTTCGTGCGGAACTCGCGACAAACTTAATGCCCGGCCCGTCGGGGCCACACGCCATTTTGTAGATGACGGCTCGCTTTTCGGAACGGGGCTGATATTTTCTTGATGTTAGGCGCTCTTGGTC
>CABUMZ010000130.1 GCA_902492825.1 uncultured Collinsella sp. | reverse complement strand
AGCAGCCTCGTTTTGGCCCTTGGGGATCGATTGAATACCGGCACGGAAGATCTCACACAGATAGGCAGACGAATTCATGGCCATGACGATGACGCCGAGCACGTAGTCATCAACCTTGACGCCGGCCAACGGCAGACCGAAGAACGCGATATAGATCTGCAGGAACGCCGGCGTACCGCGAATGATATTCACGTAGATACCGGCAAGGCAGCGCAGGATGCGCGACTTGGAAATGCGCATGAGCGATAGGGCGAAACCGAAGGGAATTGCCAGCGGAAACGCCACAAGCACGATCGAGAGCGACATGAGGAAGCCCTTGAAGACGATCGGCAGGCTCTGGACCAAAATGACCGGGTTCAAGAACAGGCGCAGGAACATATTGGAGTTCCAGGCCTCGACCCACGGCTGCTCCTTAAGATCGGCCAGGAAGTTATCGAAGGCCGTCACGCCCTTGATCTCCACCGACGGAATCTTGGAGATCTTCTTGGTCGAGCCATCGGCCAAAGTGTAGGTGCCGCTAAAGGCCTCATCGCCGCCCTCGACGGGGAAGGTCACGCCGTAAACCTCGACACGGAAAAAGCCGCCGGCAGGCGCCGTCTCGCCAAAGTCAATCTTGAGCGTCTGGCCATCAGCCTTGCACGTGGGTTTCATGGGCGTACGATCCATGAGGTCCTCGCCCGAGAGCATCGTCAATCGCGTGTCATCGGTACCAAACGTCGTGCCGTCGACAAACGTCAAAGAAAGACCGCTCAGCTCCTCATCGGCATCGGCCTGGACCTCCCAGGTAATGCGCGTCTCGGTACCGCCGACCACAGCGCTGCCCGAACCGGTGTTGGGTCGAGCGGTAATCTTTGCGGTCTCAAGCGCCTGGGCGGTCGTGGGCGCATATGTCCCCACACACACCAGCGCGAGCGCCACGGCCATGACGCAGACTAGCTTTTGGAGCAAGGCGGGCAGTGGAAAACGCTGCTCCGCAGCCCCTTTGTTCAGTCGAGACAAGGTGGCTCCTATCGTAGAAGTTGTCGGCAAAACGAGACGGAAATGCTCTCCGTCAAGAGAAGCGCAAAGGCCCTCTCCGCCAAAGCGGAAAGGGCCCGCGAGCAATCAAGTAGCTATTTTACTTGATGTTGTACTTAGCCATGAGGGCGTCAACGGTACCGTCATCGGTCAGGTCCTTGATGGCCTGGTTGATGTCGTCCTTGAGCTTGGTGTTGCCCTGGTTGATGGCGATGGCGTACTCCTCGCCGGTGCTAATCTGCTTAATGGTCTGGCAGGTGTTGAACTGCTCGGCGGTCAGCTGGCTGGCAACGGAGCGGTTGGTGACTACGGCGTCGCCCTTATCGGACTGCAGGGCGCTGAAGCACTCGGTGGCGTCCTTGTAGGGGACAATCTTGGCCTTGGGGAAGTTCTCCTGGGCAAAAGACTCGGCGGTCGAGCCAGACTGGACGATGATGGTAGCATCGGCGTTGTTGAGCTTCTCGCTGTAGTTGTCGGCCGTGATGTCGGTGTTATCGACCTTGGTCACGATAGCCTGATCGTCCATGTAGTAGGAATCGGAGAAAGTGACTTCCTTCTCACGCTCGGGCGTGTCGGTGATAGCCGCGATGGAAACGTCATATTTGGCGCCCGAAGCGACGCCCGGAACCAGCGTGTCAAAGTCATTGTTGACATACTCGACATCCAGGCCCAGCTTGTCGCCGATAGCCTTGATGAGCTCAAGGTCAAAGCCCTGATAATCGCCGTTGTCATCCTTGTACTCAAACGGAGCGTACTCGGCAGAGGTGCCGACGGTCAGCGTACCGTCCTTGACGAGCGCGTACTCCTTGGAGCCGTCGACCTTCTCGACCTTAGCGTCGTCAGAGCTGCTGGAACCGGCATTAGAACCAGAGGTGGCGTTGGACGAGCCGCAGCCCGTCAGAGCGAGGGCGAGCGCCATAGCACCCGTGGCGGCAAATGCGCCAAGCTTCTTCAGCTTCATAATCAGTCTCCTTCCAATGACCCCACGTGATTCAGAGGTCTGCAAAAACTGAGGGTTATTATGCACCCGCTTGGAAGAATCTGCAATTAGAAAACTGATTGAAACAAACCCATAACGTGAATGGAGCGTCCCACTTTATGGCAGCCATTACTGCTGCAATGACCTTAACAGTTTGATTTCAGCCGCATAACCTGCAAGTTCGTTCGGTGTCTCCAAAATGAATGGCAATGCGCGCAAGCGGCCATTCGATACAATATTCTGCATAACCTGTATACCGCCACCAAATTCCTCGCTGCCAAGGTATCCCTTGCCGATGCACTCGTGACGATCTTTATGGGCGCCGCAGGGGTTCTTCGAATCGTTGATGTGTACGGCATGCAGACGATCGATACCCACCACGCGGTCGAACTCGTCGAGTACGCCGTCCAGATCATGGATGATGTCGTAGCCAGCATCGCTCACATGGCAGGTGTCCAAACAAACGCCCAGCTTATCGGACAGCTCTGGGCACTGGGCGGCAACGCCCTTGATAATGCACGCCAGCTCCTCAAAGCTGCGGCCCACCTCGGTGCCCTTGCCGGCCATGGTCTCGAGCAGCACCGTCGTCTGCTGGCCCTCAAACATCACCTGGCACAGGGTGTCGACGATCATCTGAATGCCGGCGTCGGAGCCCTGCCCCACATGCGCACCGGGATGGAAGTTGTAGTAGTTGCTGGGCAGCGCTTCCATGCGCTGCAAATCTTCCGCCATAGCCTCCAAGGCAAACTCTCGCGCCCGCTCCTTAGCGGAGCAGGGGTTATAAGTATACGGGGCATGCGCCACCAGCGGTCCAAAGTCGTTTTGCGCCATAAGCTCGCGCAGAGCCGCCACGTCATCCATGTCAAGGTCTTTTGCCTTGCCACCGCGCGGGTTGCGCGTAAAGAACGCAAAGGTATTGGCACCAATGGACAACGCCGTCTCCCCCATTGCCCGATAGCCCTTCGTCGTCGAAAGATGACATCCGATTGTCAGCATCTCCAGCTCCCCCTCATCAGTTGCGGTGAAATACGGTCTATTGGTGCCTTATTTTGGCGCAAACAGACCGTATTCCACCGCAAGTTATAAAAGGGGCATCAGGGACAAAGACCTCCAGGCATTCCAAGCGCTGGTGCCATGCCCCACGCCCTAAAGTTTCAAACGAATCGCATCGATGATGTGTGCACAGCGCTGCGTGGCGGCAAGGGGCATGACGGGACTCTCGAGTTTCCCCGCCTGAATGAGCTGCGTCGCATGCTGGATTTCGCCGTAGAAATCATCGATCTCAAACGGGGCATTTATTTCTAGCGTTCGACCGTCGGAATACTTCACATGGGCGAGCTCGGGACGATGGAGACGCTCGATTTCCAACGAGCCTCGCTCACAGGCAATCGTTAAGCGGCTTTCATATGTTGCTTTGCCGTCGCACACCATATGAATGGGTATACCGCCGACGCTCATACGGATCTCGTCGGCCCAATCGACGCGGCCGCCTGATACGTCACGCCAGCGAACTTCACGGGATGAAACCTCGCACGCGCCCGCGAGCAAATCCTCAAACCAACCGACCGCATAGCAGCCCATGTCATATAGACAGCCGCCCTGCAACGGATCAAGCAGATAGCCCGAAGGAGGCTCGCCGTAATCGAGCTTTTGCACGCTTTCAATCGAGACAATACGGCCAAGCTCACCCGACGCAAGCAAGTCCTTCACGCGAGTGCGCATCGGGCAAAACCGATTCTTCATCGCCTCCATAAACAGCACGCCGCGCTCACGAGAGGTGGAGGCAATCGAGAGAGCCTCTTCCTCACTCAAAACGGCCGGCTTTTCGCACAGCACGGCCTTTCCGGCGCGCAGCGCGCGACAGGCCCAACGCGCATGCATGCCATGCGGAAGAGCCAAGTAGATTGCGTCGACATCGGGGTCGGCAATCAGCGCGTCATAAGCCGCATTGCCGTTATCGCCGACCGAGGCATGGCCATGCGCAGCATCGATCGAAAACGCTCGGCAAAATTCCTCGACATGTGCAGGAGTGCGGCCGGCCGCAGCCACCAGCCGTGCCCCGTCGACCTTCTTGAGCGACGATGCAAATCGATGAGAAATGTGCCCAGCGCCCAAAATGCCCCAACGAACCTCACGCAAATCATCACATGAATCCCGATGGCCCACGACAGCCCCCTTCAGTTGCGGTGGAATAGTCCCTGTTTACGCCCTATTCTGCCGCAAACAGGGACTATTCCATCACAAGATATTAAAAGGGTCATGAGGAGCGTGTTTTGCCGAAGACTTTAAGCATGGCCGTTACGGGGCCCGGCTGGAAGCGTCGGCGCACGTCATCGAGACGCTCGGGGATATCGATATGCTGCGGGCAGTGGCGCGCGCATTTGCCGCACTTGACGCAATTGCTCACCAGCTTGGCCTCGCTTGTGCGCACCGCGCTCGCCGTAAAGTATTGCGACAGCCCCGTAAACCAACTATGCGCGTAGCTCGCGTTGTAGGCGGCAAAGCAGCCGGGAATGTTAATACCCTTGGGACATGGCATGCAGTAGCCGCATCCCGTGCAGGGCACGCGATTCGATTTTTCAAACTCATCCAGCACGTGCGCGATCGTGTCGAGCTGGTTGGCAGTCATCGAATTCGGCAACGCGAGGTCTGCCAGTGACGAATTCTCATCCACCTGCGCGGTATCGGTCATACCCGAAAGCAGCATCGTCACCTGAGGATGATTCCAGACCCACGAAAGACCCCAGGCGGCAGGAGTGCGCAAATGCGGGTCACGGGCACTATCGAGCACAGCGCGGGCCCGTGGCGGTAGCTTGCCCGCTAAACGCCCGCCCAGCAGTGGCTCCATCACAAACACCGCGAGGCCTCGCTCGGCGGCGGCCATGAGCCCCGCTGTTCCCGCCTGATATCGCTCTCCAGCGTAATTGTACTGGATCTGGCAAAAGTCCCACTCATATGCATCGAGCATCGTCAGGAAATCCGCCGCGCTGCCGTGGTACGAAAAGCCTATCTGACGAATACGCCCTGCAGCCT
>CABUMZ010000129.1 GCA_902492825.1 uncultured Collinsella sp. | reverse complement strand
AGGAGGCCGGCAAGTTCTCCATCGCCTTTGTTACCGGCACGCTCATCATGATCGCGTGCAACTACGGCGTGCGCAACTTTCAGGTCTCGGACATCGACGAAAAAACCTCCTTCGCCTCCTACCAGCTCAACCGTTGGCTTTGCGGAGCGCTCGCACTAGGCTGCGGCCTCACGTACAGCAGCGCACGCGGCTACGATGCGCAGATGGCCACGATCGGCCTGGGCGTCTACCTGTATAAGGTCATCGACGGCATCGCCGACGTGTACGAGGGCCGCCTGCAGCAGGCCGACAAGCTCTATTTGGCCGGCATGAGCCAAACGCTGCGTTCCGCCGGCGTCATCGCGGTCTTTAGCGTGGCACTGTTCCTCACGCGCAGCATGCCCATCGCGGCCATGGCCATGGGCATCGCCGCGATTGCCTCGCTCGTGCTGGTCACCGCCCCGCTCGCCCTGCTCGAGACCGAAAAATCACGCCGCATGAGCCTGCGCGAGGCTGGCCACCTGTTTATCCAGTGCGCCCCGCTCTTTGGCGCACTGTTCCTGTTTAACCTTATCGAGAGCATGCCCAAGTTCGTGATGGAAGGCGCGCTGGCCTACAAGTATCAGCTGTACTTTAATGCCCTGTTCTTTCCGGCGCAGGGAATTTTGTTGAGCATTGGATTTATCTATAAACCGCAGCTCCTGCGTCTGTCGAGCATTTGGGCGAATCCGCGCAAGCGTCGCCGCTTTGACCTGATTATTGTTGCCGTTATGGCGCTGATCGTGGTCATCACCGGCGTGTGCGCCGCATTTATGGCAGGTCCCGGTATTCCCCTCATGAGCTTTATGTACGGTCTCAGCTTTGAACGCTACCGTACGCTGGCGCTGCTGATGGTCGTCGCCGGCGGCGTCACCGCGGCCATCGACTTTATCTACGCCATCATCACGGTGCTGCGCCACGCTGGAGATGTCACCAAGATCTACCTGATCTGCTTTGCCGTGAGCGTGGTGCTCCCGGTGATCCTGATTAAGCTGCTCGGCCTGATGGGCGCCGTCGTGAGCTACCTAGCCATCATGGCCCTACTGCTGGTACTGTTGATTATCGAGTACGCCCACATCCGCCAACGCATAGAGAGGGACCGGAATCCGTACGGCGCCTAATTGCGGCGATGGGAGAAGCTAATTTGCGGTGGAATCACCCCGGCTGGAGTCTCGTTGCGGACACGCAAAACTAAGTGAGTAGACTTTTATCGAATCCCGGACCACACCGACAAAGCACAAGTCCGTGACCAGCGGTTTTATTGAGGCAAATATGTTGGGTGCTCGGCATTTCCAAAAAAGTCTACTCACTTAGCCAGCGGGCAGCCAAATGATTATTTAATCCCCGTCCCTGAAAAATCAATTTGCGGGCAGAAGGGCAAAAGTAGTCAAAAAAGGCCCCGTCCAAAATTAGCTACCCCTTGCACCGATTATTCGCCCGGGTTGATATTCGCGTAGAACTCCGCCCCATCATCGAGCCGCAGGATGCCCACGCGACCGAACTCGGAGCCGGTGGCGGCGGCGCAATCGATATCGATGCGATCGGGCACGCCGCCAGTGTCCTCGCCGCCCAAGCGCACGATCTGCCCTCGTCCCGATTCCTCATCGAGCCCCGCAAGACCACCGACCTCGCAATAACGCCCGAGCGACACCGTTGGCGTGTGGCCACTCACCACGACCGAACCCTTGCCCTCGGCAGAAAGCAGCCCCGTCGGGGCATCCCAATAGCCATGGCGAATCCAGAGCAAGTCATCGGACGACTGTACGGCGAGCATTTGCTGCAGCAGCTCGCGATCGGCATCGACCGCTCCCCTGCCGTCGCCGCAATCGACACCATGCTCAAGCAAAAACGCACGCGCCGCCTCGGTCTGAATGCCGGCGTGCACCAGCAGGTACGGCCGCTCGGCAGTCTCGACCACCGCGTAGAGCGGCAGCGCGGCCATCCATCGCACGAGCTCCTCGTATGCCTCAAATTCCATGTCGTTGAGCTGCTCGCGCGTCGTCCAGCCACCGTTGATATCCCAGGTCTCGGCATCGAGCGGATCCTGACCAATGATGGCATCGAGCATGATCTGCTCGTGATTACCCTTGAGCACGTGGGCGTTGGGCAGCGAGCGCACGAGCTTAATAACGCCGACCGGATCGGGCCCGCGATCGATCATGTCGCCCAGCACGTACAGCGTGTCGTCGGACGTCAACGAGATCTTAGACAGGGCCTCGTCAAGCGCACGCACGTGCCCGTGAGCATCAGATGTCACATAGATCGCCATGGTACGCCTCTCCTTGCATTGCGGCCTAAGCCCGGCGCCGCAACTAAAACTTCAAGTTGAACTTAAACGTTACCCATTGTACTCCGTTGCAATAAAGCTGGAAAGGGTTTCCGAGCAGAGGCAAAGACGGCAGCCGTCTATGACGATATCGCGCACGCCCGCAATCCAACCCCATAAACCCACCATCTTTGGGTACAAATAACCACAGACAACTGACCGTGCCACGCCAACCACCCAGGAGCGGACACTATCCATGAACCAGATCCTTCTCTTTATCGGCCTCGTCATCATTTTGTGCCTGACCATCAAACCCGTCGGCAAAAAACTCCCCTTCCCCACCCTGCTCATCTTTATCGCGCTGGGCATGCTGTTGGGCGTCAACGGCCCGACGCATATCGACTTTAGCGACTACGCACTCACCGAAACCGTCTGCAGCACGGCGCTGCTGTTCATCATGTTCTACGGCGGCTTTAACACCAATATCGACCGCGCCAAGCCCGTCGCTGCGCCGGCGGTGCTGCTGAGCACGCTCGGCGTCGTCATCACTGCCGGCATCACCGGCGTATTCGCCCACTTCGTGCTGGGCTTCGACTGGATCGGCGGCCTGCTGCTGGGATCAGTCGTGGCATCCACCGACGCGGCCAGCGTCTTTAGCGTTCTGCGCGAGCACAGCCTGTCGCTGAAGGGCGGCACCGACTCGCTGCTCGAGGTCGAATCGGGCTCCAACGACCCCGTCGCCTACATGCTCACCGCCGTGCTCGCTACACTCGCGGCCGGCGGCGACATCAACATTCCCGTGCTGCTGGCCAAGCAAATCATCCTAGGCGTGGGCCTGGGCCTCGCCATCGGCTGGACATCCAGCCGCCTGATTGAGCGCGCACACGCAACGGCCGAAGGCGCACAGACTATCTTTTTGTTCGCCGTGGCGATCATCGCCTACGCGCTGCCGAGCTATCTGGGCGGCAACGGCTTTTTGGCCGTGTACCTTGCCGGCATCGTGCTGGGCGCGAGCGACATCACCGGCAAAGTCGAGCTGGCGCACTTCTTCGACACCCTCACCGAGATGGCCGAGATGACCATCTTCTTTTTGCTCGGCCTGCTCGTGACGCCCGCCCGCCTGCCGCAAATGCTGCTGCCGGGCCTGGCACTCATGGCGTTTATGCTCTTCGTGAGCCGCCCCATCGCCGTCGGTCTGCTGTTGGTGCCCTTTAAGACGAACCCTCGCCAGGTGGCGCTCGTAAGCTGGGCGGGCCTGCGCGGAGCAGCATCGGTCGTCTTTAGTCTCTTTGCCGTGGTGGCCGGTGTTCCCGGTGGGCACGACCTGTTTGACCTGGTCTTTGTGATTGCCGTGTCGAGCATTGTGGTGCAGGGCTCGCTGCTGCCAGCAGTGGCGAAGAAGCTCGACATGATAGATGCGGCCGGCGACGTGCGCCGTACGTTTAACGATTACCGCGACGAGGACGGCATGTCGTTCGTTAAGCTCAAGGTGGGCGTGGGCCATCCGTTTGCCGGGCGCTCGCTTGCCGATATTGGCAGTGCAACGGACATGCTCGTGGTCCTGGTGCTGCGCGATGGCGCGCACCCGGTGCTGCCCAATGGCGATACCGTGATTGAGGAAGGCGACCTGTTGGTGATGGCTGCCCCGACGTTTGAAGAGCGTGCCGAGGTTACGCTGCGTGAGGTCACCGTGACACCCCACGGGCGTCTGGCCGGCCAACGTCTACGCGACGTGCCGCAAGGCAAGCACCCCTTTATCGTCGTGATGCTCAAGCGCGACGGTCAAACGATCATCCCCGACGGTAACACCCTCATATACGCCGGCGACGAAGCCGTCATCGCCACGCTGGCGTCGTAGTGACCAGGAAGTGGCTAATTTGCGACGAAGAGATCAAGCGCCTAGAGAACCTCATGCCTTCGCTCGCAGATTTGGATTTGCTTGAGGAGTAAAGCACCCCTCCCCCATGTAACCATCCTGTAAATCATAGCGGCGCAGTCGAGTTTTACCGTGATACGGTCGCGCCTGGCGCTCCACTGTGCTAAAGTATCCCGAACGTTCAAACGACTACGAGGGGGAACTAGAAGATGGCACGTGTGCACAACTTCTCAGCTGGCCCGGCCGCGCTGCCCGCAAGCGTGCTCGCCGAGATTGCCGACGAGATGATGGACTACCGCGGTTGCGGCATGTCCGTGCTCGAGATGAGCCATCGATCTAGCATGTACCAGCAGATCATCGACGACGCCGAGGCAACCCTGCGCCACCTGCTGAGCATCCCCGACAACTACCGTGTCCTGTTTTTGCAGGGCGGCGCCACACTGCAGTTTGCGGGCATCCCCATGAACCTCATGCACCGCGGCCGCGCCGGCTACATCGTGACCGGCAACTTTGCCAACAAGGCATACAAAGAAGCCGCCAAGTACGGTGAGGCCGTGCTGCTCGCGAGCTCCGAGGACACCAACTTCGACCGCATCCCCGACATGGCCGACATCAATGCGCGCATTGCCGCCGAGGCCGCAGGCGACGGGCTCGACTACGTCTACATCTGCCAGAACAACACCATCTTTGGCACCATGTACCACGAGCTGCCCAGTTGTGGCGATGTGCCGCTGGTCGCCGATGTCTCGAGCTGCTTCCTGTCGCAGCCGCTCGACGTTGAGCGCTACGGGCTCATTTACGCCGGAGCGCAGAAAAACGCCGGCGCCGCGGGCGTGACCGTGGCCATCGTGCGCGACGACCTCATCGCAGATGGCCCCGCCTTTGCGCAGAC
>CABUMZ010000128.1 GCA_902492825.1 uncultured Collinsella sp. | reverse complement strand
CGGTCTTTCATGCAGCAGGGGCTCTCAATGTTTTTATGTCCTGCTCATATCGTCTCTGCCGGCAGCTTGGGACACTCCTTGCGGGGTGTCCCCACAGCGCCTATGCCAACTTGTCGATCTGCCCGATCTCCCAAAGCGGAATGTTGACGAGTGAACCCTCGTCTCTATATGCCGCCAGGGAAGTCCTTGCGCATCGCTCGAGCTTAAACTTCTCGCAGGCTATCTTCAGGCTCTTTGCTTTGAGATTCTCTGCCGCCTTGACCTCGAGCGGGAGCACAGTCCCCGCATGGTCGATGGCAAAGTCGGTTTCGGCATTGCCGGAGGTGGATGACCAATACGTGGGATTGCTTCCTTGCAGCAAAAGCTCCTGCGCGACGTATTGCTCGGTCAGCGAGCCTTTGAACTCGGTAAAAACAGCAGATCCGTTAAGAACAATGGCCGGCGAGAGGCCGGAGAGCGCTCCGAGGATGCCGGTGTCGATGCAGAACAGCTTGAAGCCCGAGAGGTCTTCGTAGCTCGAGAGCGGCGCCCTTAGAGCAGAAACACGCGGCACCTTATGAACGATTCCGTAGTCCATGAGCCACTGGAGGCTTTCCTCGAAATCGCGTGCACGCGCCCCGGGGCGAAGGGCGCCATAGACAAACTTCTTGTTTTCCTTTGCAAGCTGGCCGGGAAGAGAGTTCCAAACCAGTCTCATGCGCTCGACAATACGTGCGGGAGCATGCTTGCCAAAGTCGGATTCGTAGGCTTCGATAATCTGCTGTTGGAGCCTGCGAGCTTCGGTGAAATCGTGGGAGTCGGCGAAGGCGGAGACGACTTCTGGCATACCTCCGACAATAAGGTATTCCTTGAGCAGACGCTCGAGCTTTTCGGTGACATTTGCCAGCAGGTCCATGTCTGCGGCAAGGACGGCATCGGCGAGCGGGTCGCCATCGACGGCGCGAACAAACTCGGCAAATCCCATAGGACGCATGGTGAGCTGGTCGATCTTGCCGACGGGGAACGACTCGTTTTCGCGTCGGAGCGCGAGTCCCATATAGGAGCCGGCCGCCACGACATGATATTCCGGCGCCAGCTCGTTGAAGTATTTGAGCGAGGTTATGCCACGCGGTGCCTCTTGGATTTCGTCGAAGATTATGAGTGTGTCTGTCGGCGTTATGGTCTGGCCGCGCAGGAGCTCTATCTGGGAGATGATGCGTTTGGGGTCAAGGCTTCCTTCGAACAGCGAACGTGCGCCCGGTTCGAGCATAAAGTCAAAACGAATGACGTTTTGGTACTGTTGAGCTGCGAATTCGGTGAGAATCCAGGTTTTTCCTGTCTGGCGGGCCCCTTTAAGCAAGAGGGGCTTGCGGTTTGCTCTGGATTTCCAGGTGATGAGTTCGTCCATAAGCTGTCTACGCATATTGCCTCCTAACGCTTATGGTTAGTATAAGGCTGTCTAAGCGTTTCCCTAGAAAAATGTGGGAGACAACCACGTTTTTCCATCGAATAATGTGGGAGATTCCCACGTTTTTCCATCGAAAAATGTGGTAGTTGCTATACAAGTTGCAGTGAAATAGTTCCTAAATGGGCTGGTAAACGGCCATAACAGGAACTATTCCACCGCAACTTCCTAGGGGGGTCGAGGTAGTCTTTTTGCTCCGTCCCAAATTAGCTGTTTTATGGCGGCGCGGGGCGGTGGGACGTCTGCGTATTTGCTGCGCAAATCCGCACCGGCTTCGGACGCCTGCCGGCGCCCTCGCCGGCTCGCTGCGGACGCTGCGCGTCCGCTTGACGCTCACCCCCTCGCGGGTTCGAGTCCCATCGGCATCTAAAAGAAACGAGCCCGCATCCCTGGGGGACACGGGCTCGTAAGCGTCATATGGTAGGGGCGGTGGGACTCGAACCCACAATCCTTGCGGCGAGAGATTTTAAGTCTCCTGCGTATGCCAATTCCGCCACGCCCCCGTAAGACTAGAAGTCTAGCACAAGCCGTCCGTTACGCGTTGACGGCCATCGAGTGCCGGCCCGACTTCTCCAGGAACTCCTGGAACTTGGCTTCGTCGCCCTTGTTCTTGTACTGCAGAGCCAACAGGTACTCCAAGCGGCAACTCTTAACCTTATCGTCGCCGGCCTCTTCGAGCATGCGCTCCAGCTCGGGAATGTCGTTGTGGCGCTTGAGGATCATCGTGTCGTACATCAGCTGGCACTCGTGCGCGACTGCCTCGGCCTGCCCGCCCTCAAAGCCCTTGATTTCGTGCAGCAGCTCCTTGGACTTTTTGCGGTCCTCCTGGCCAACGTAGTAGTTAAAAGCTTTGATCACCAGGTCGACGCGCTGCATTTTGGGCAGGTTGAGCCCCAGCAGCAAATCGAACATCTCGTCGGCACGCTTGTGGTCCTCGCGCAGCAGATAGGAGTTCAGGCGCAGGTAGTCGCGGTTATAGCGCGGGTACAGCATGCTGGTGAGTGTGCCATCGAGCAAACGATCGAACTCGTCCCACTGCTTGGCAGCCATAAGCTGTTGCAGGCGCTTAAACGTGGTGCGTTTTTTTACGCTAAAGAACACCGATATGGCGATACAAATAATGACGACGGCGGTCCAGAGGGTGCGGGAATCGGGCATTTTAGAGTCCTTAGTCGCTCGTAAAGCGAGCGGTATGACAACACGTACTAGATGTATTATACGCGGCGTGCAAGCAAACTGGCATAAAAGCGCATCGAGGCCGAGCGCCATCGCTCGCTGCGGTACACTTACCTAAAGTAAACCATGAAGGGAGACATTACCTATGAAGAAGATTGTTTTGGCTTGCGGTGCTGGCGCTGCTACTTCCACGCTCGTTGCCCAGAAGGTCGCCACCATACTCGACGCCAACGGTTACGCCGACAAGTACGAGATCGTGCAGTGCGCCATCTCCGAGGCCAAGGACGTTTGCGACGAGGGCGCCGACCTGCTGATCGCCACCACCGTTGCCCCCGAGGGCCTTACCTGCCCGTACGTGAGCGGCGTGCCCTTCATGACCGGCATGAACCGCGTCGCCGCCGAGAAGGCCGTCCTCGACGTCATGGCTCAGTAGGCGCTACCTGTATGAATGAACAGAACGCCAGTCCGGTCGAGCTCTTTGGCATGCACGTTGCCCATGTGGGCATCAACGCTACCGACCCGGCAGACGCCCTGGAGATCGCGGAGCTGTTCTCGACGATGATGGGCCTGCCCGTTATCGAGACCCCGGTTTCGTACTTTAACGATTCGCTGGTCGAGGTCATGAAGCAGAATGGTCGTGGCACCAAGGGCCACATCGGCTTTGCCGTCAACGACATCGATGCGGCCGAGAAGTGGTTTGCCGAGCGTGGGCTCGAGGTCAACGAGGAGTCGCGCGTGCTGCTGCCCGACGGCGGCACCAAGCTCGTGTACTTTAAGCGCGAGTTCGCCGGCTTCGCCGTGCACCTGTGCCGCGAGTGGCGCACAAGCTGCTATAGCTAACGAAAAATGGGGTAAGGCGCGTGGCCTTGCCCCATTTTTAATGCCGAGAGGGTGACTGACGGGCTGCCGTAAATCGAAGGTGAATGGCTTTCCGCGAAGTGAACGAGTGAAATCGAACCCCTGGAGCATCGACACTTTAGAGGCACCGTTTCCTGCGGTTTTGTCAGGTTTTCCCTGCGGTTTTGGCGCCAAAAAGTGCGGATGCTCCAGGGGTCCAAAATAGGTCGTTTACTTCGCGGAAAAGCATTCACCTTCGATTCGTGAGAGACGCCCCTACCGCAGCAGGCGAATCGTAAAGCGGCTGCCGACCCCTTCGACCGAGGTCACACCGATGACGCCGCCGTGGCTGTCGACAATCCACTTGGCAATGGCGAGCCCCAGGCCCGAACCCTGTGCGCCGACATCGCGCGCGTTGTCGGCACGGTAGAACCGCTCGAACGCGTGAGCTGCGGATTCCTGGTTCATGCCGATGCCCTCGTCCTCAATGCTTATGTCAATCGCGCCCGTGCCCGCATCGGGCGTTATGGCAAACGTGACGGTCGTGCCCGCGTCCGAATACTTGGCGGCGTTTTGCACGATCACGCGCAGCGCCTGCTTCACGAGTGCCACGTCAACCGATGCGTTGCAGCGCGGGTCGCTGGTAAGTGTGGCATCGTAGGCCAGCCGATATGTGTGCCCGGCATCGATCATCTGCGATTCTTCGCAAACCTCGCCGACCAGTGCGGCCAGGTTGGTATTCGCGCGCCGCAGCACGGTGCGGCCGGCATCGCCGCGCGCCAAAAACAGCAGCTGTTCCACGAGCTCCTGCATGTGCTCGCTTTCGGTCTTGAGCGAGGCGATGGACTCCGCCAGCACGGCCGGGTCGTCCTTACCCCAACGATCGAGCATGTTTACGTAGCCCTGAATCACCGCGATGGGCGTGCGCAGTTCGTGACTCGCATCATTGACAAAGCGCATCTGCTGCAGCTTTGCTTCTTGCATCTGACGCAGTAGGCGGTTGAGCGCGACCTCGATGCTCGCCAAGTCGGCGTCGCCGGTGGTGACGCTTGGCGAGTCGACGCTTGCGCGCTCGATGGCCTGTTCCAGCGTTTCCATCTTGCCGCTGGAGAGCTGCATACGGCCGAGCTCGTCCACGCGTAGAGCCAGGTCGTTGAGCGGTGCCATGGTGCGGCGTACGCGTCGGGCGCCGCCGAGCATGTTGAGCACGCTGGTGACCTGCCAACCTACAACAACGATATAGAGGGGCCACAGCGCGGCGAGGTTCTGCGCGAGGGGGAAGGTCTTGGTGGTGCGCGTAAGCTCGACGGTATAGGTGAGCGTTGTCAGGTCCCAGCTGTGCGCGGGCTTCAGCGACATGCCGCGAACGGTGGCGCTGGGGATCCATCCTGCGGTAAACGCGCCGTCGGGCAGCGTCCGGTTGTATCCATAGACGAGGATCGCCGCCGCAATCACCACTAGTAACAGATCGAGCCAGACGTAGCTCGCCAAGCGGCGCCACATGTAGCTCCAGTTGATGGCACGGGCGATGGAGGTGACGCGCTTGGTCTCGGCGTTACGCGCGGCAGACATAGCCCACCCCGCGCACGGTCTGGATGATGCGGGCGCTGCCGCCGTCCTCGATCTTGCCGCGTAGGTGCGCGATGTGCACATCG
>CABUMZ010000127.1 GCA_902492825.1 uncultured Collinsella sp. | reverse complement strand
CGCAGCTGCTCGCCATCATCCTGGCCGACACGCCCGTTGACGCCTGCCTGGGTGACCTGATGAAGCTCGAGGCGACCACGGCCGATTACCTGCAGCAAAGCGTGCCCGGGTTCGACATGGAAGCCCCGCACTACTGGGCCAATAATGTTTTGGCCGACGGTGTCACCGCGGCAGACCTTACCGTGAGCGAGCCGGCCCTTATCGGGTGGCTCCACACGCTCGAGGCCATCTCGCAGCTGTGCATGGCGAGCGCTCGTTACCGTGCTGCCGCCAACTACGCCCGCCGCGTCCTTAAGGCAGAAGGCTATCCCACCCGGGCCGCAGGCACCGTGCTGCTCGCCCTCGCTCGTCTGGAAGACCAAGACGGCTTTTTTGCCCTGGCCCACCAGCTCGAGGAAGAGATCGGGGCAGACGCACTCGAGAACTCTCCTTGGTATCTGCTCGCCCGCACAATCCTCTTGTTCAAAACGAACAAGATGCGTCCGGCGGTGCGTGCGCTGCGTGAGTTCGCTAACCGCTGCGAGGGCGGCGCATTCTTCTTGCTGAATCCCATGTACCAGACACCGTACCTTCCCTGCCGACCCGAGCCGCGCGACCCCTGGGACCTCTCGCACCAGGCGGTTTGGGAAGCCGACGGCATTATCTCGGACACCCCCGACTTTGCCCCCTGGGCCAACGCCTGCGAAGATGTATCGCAGCTTGCCCAGGAATTTGCGCGCCGCTACGGATTTTAGTGACGCACTCGACCCGACCATGTCGTTTACGTTAGGAACGGTTTCATGAATCTCCGCTCATCTCTTGCCTGCACCTCGAGCGATATCGCTCGCTGGGGACTGCGCTCTGTCCTCAAACGCCAGGGCGGCGTACTCCCCGGCCGCATCGCCATGAAGATCGATCCCGAGTTGCTGAGCGACCTCGCTGGCCTTGTCGACCGCAGCGTGGTGATTACGGGTACTAATGGCAAGACCACCACCTCCAACCTCATCGCCGATGCCGTTGCTGCCAGCGGTGCTACCGTGGTGTGCAACCGTGCCGGCAACAATATGGAACCTGGTGTGGTGGGTGCTCTGCTTGAGGCGCGCAGCGGCCTCAAGCGAGCCGGTGGCGGCAAGCGCGTGGGCGTTTTTGAGTGCGATGAGCTTTACACCGTACGCGTCCTGCCCAAGCTCAAGCCGACGTACTTCGTGCTGCTCAACCTGTTCCGCGACCAGCTGGATCGCTATGGCGAGATCGATCACACCCAGGAGGTCATCGCCCATGCGTTGGAGCTCTCGCCGACAACAACGCTTATCTACAACGCCGACGACCCGCTGTGCGCCTCGATTGCCGCGCGCGTTCCCAACGCGAGTATTGCCTTTGGCATCGACGGCGCCACCAACACCGAGTCCGACCGTATTAGCGACTCACGTTTTTGCTCACAGTGCAACGCGCCGCTGGAGTATGACTACGTGCAATACGGCCAGCTCGGCGCCTACCATTGCCCCTCGTGCGGCTGGGCCCGCCCTGCGCTTGTCCGTCGCGTGACGGGCGTGGAGCTCGGCTGCGACGGCTATGGTTTTGACCTGGTGTTTGGATCTGATTCCAGCGCGCCAGCCGCACACATCGTCACGCGTTACAACGGCCTGTACATGGTCTACAACGTTGCCGCTGCATTCTTTGCCGCACATGAGTTAGGCGTGGATACGGCGCACCTGCAGCCCACGCTCGATGCCTACGTCCCCGCCGGCGGACGCATGGGCCGCTGGGATATCGCCGGCCACACCGTCGAGGCCAACCTGGCTAAGAATCCCGTAGGCTTCGATCGACAAATCCAGTCCATCAAGACGGCAGGCGGCAGACTCTGCGCTTTCTTCCTCAACGATAACGATGCCGACGGCCACGATGTATCGTGGATCTACGACGTCGACTTTGAGCGCATCGCCGACACGCCGGGTCTTGTCGCCTTTGCCGGAGGCACGCGCGCGCACGACATGCAGGTGCGCCTCAAGTACGCCGGCATCGATGCCGCGATTATCTCGGACGTCGCGCAGGCAATTGGCGCCGTTGCGGATGAAGCCGCAGGCGACACTTTCTATGCCGTCGCCAACTACACGGCCTTCCCGCCGCTGGTCAAAGAACTCGATGGGCTGAAGGGTGCCGATGCAGCCACGGTTGCTGCCCGCGCTGCAACGTGTGCCGATGGCAGTGCCGTCCCCGTCGGCATCGCGCCAGTCGAGCTTTCGCGCCCGCTGCGCATCGTCTACCTGTACCCCGATGCCCTCAACCTCTACGGCGACGGCGGCAACGTTATCGCCCTCGAGCGTCGCTGCGCCTGGCGCGGCATCCCCGTTCGCGTGGACGAGGTCCGTATGGGCGAGTCACTCGATCTCACCGATGCCGATATCGTCATGATGGGTGGCGGCTCCGACCGCGACCAGCTAGCCGTGGCACACGAGCTGCTCGCCCAAAAAGACAAGGTCGCATCCTATGTTGAGGATGGCGGCTCGCTGCTCGCCATCTGTGGCAGCTATCAGCTGCTCGGCCGTTCGTACTATATGGGCGAGGATCGCATTGAGGGCATGGGCGTCATTGCCGCCGAAACCGTACGTGGCTCCGATCGCCTGATCGGCAACGTAGCCGTCAAAACCGACCTGGCACCTGAGCCCTTTGTGGGATTCGAGAACCATGGCGGCCGCACGCTTTTGGACGCCGATGCCACGCCGCTCGGAACGTCCGTCGTCACGGGCACCGGCAACAACGGCGACGATGGCTTTGAGGGCCTGATCTACAAGGGCGTCATCGGCACGTACCTGCATGGCCCGGCGCTGCCCAAGAACCCCGAGCTCGCCGACTGGTTGATCGCCCATGCCCTCGAGCGCCGTGGCGATGCACAGGCCGCCGCCCTGCTGCCGCTCAAGCCCCTCGACGACACCTACGAGCACGCCGCCCACGACGCCGCCATGAAGCTCCTCCCCTAGCACCTCACCACCACAAAGGGGACAGGCACCTTTGTGGTGGTTTTTCAGTTTGCCAACGATATGTGAACGGCTAAAAAAGTCTGCTATACTCTTTCCCGCTGTCCCCATCGTCTAGCGGCCAAGGACGCCACCCTTTCAAGGTGGATATCGCGGGTTCGAATCCCGCTGGGGGCACCATTTGAATTGAAGAGCCCGTTACCCTCGCGGTAGCGGGCTTTTTGCTACCGATATGCCGGGATTCGAACCCGACAGGGTGCGAAGCTGAGGAAACGCGCAAGCGTTTTCCAGCGCAGCACGCAAGGAGCGGAGCGACGCAGCGGAAGCGGGCGGCGCCAGCCGCACGCGGACATCCCGCTGGGGGCACCATTTGAAACTAGAAGCCCGTTACCCCCGCGGTGACGGGCTTTTTGCTACCGATATGCCGGGATTCGAACCCGACAGGGTGCGAATCCCGGCATCATCGCAAGGCCTGTGGTCAAAAAATGGCAAATATGAGTACTGTTACCATTTTAGTTACAGCGATTTCATGCCTTCAGAAGGCGATTTAGCCGTCGGGCGTCCTACGGCGGAAAAATTGCAGACGTTTATCGGCTAAGTACTTGGACATATGTTGCGTAACACTACATATTTTGCAAATAAATAATGTTACAGGACTTGTGACAGTACTCATATTTGACGTTTTTTGCCCATAGCCCTTTATACCTAGGCACATCGGCGGCAAAACGGGCTTCAAAGCGTCCTTCGCAAACAAAAAGCCGGGGCCCGCGCGATGCGGACCCCGGCTCAATACCGTGACGATATGTCAGTTACGTTCTACACATAGAACAGAATGTCGTCGTAGGTCGGAACCGGCCAGTAGTCGGCGGCCACGATCTCCTCCATGGCATCCACGGCGGCGCGCAGCGTATCCATAGCGGGAACGACCTCATGTGCATACACGTTTGCCTGCTCCTGGCCATCCAGGGCCTCGGCCTTCTGATGCACGGCGTCGAGCGCCTTGATGGAGTCGTTGATGGTGGTGATGCCGTTGCAGAGCTTGTTGAGCGTGTTCTGCTCGCACTGCATGGCGGCCTCGGCGCCGGCGGCACGAATAGTCTCAAGGCCCTTAGCGACCTTGGTGGCATAGGCGGTAATGACTGGGCGATAGGTACGACGTGCCTCGCGAACCATCGTGGTGGCCTCGATGTTCATGAGCTTGTTGTACTTCTCGAGCTTGCAGTCGTAGCGGCACTGGGCCTCGGCCTTGGTCAGGACACCCGTCTCCTCAAAGAGTGCGATGGCCTTATCGGAAACAAAGGCGGGCAGGGCGTCGGCCGTGGTCTTGTTGTTGGCAAGGCCGCGCTTCTTGGCCTCGATGGGCCACTCGTCGGAGTAACCGTCGCCGGAGAAGAGGATGCGTTGGTGGTCGGTCAGGACCTTCTTGCAGTACTCGAGCGCAGCGTCCTGGAACTTATCCTCGGGCGTACCCTCAAGCGCGTCGGCGAAGGACTTGAGCGACTTGGCCACGGCGGCATCGAGCACCAGGTTGGAGTCGGAGACGTTCTGCTCGGAGCCGCAGGCACGGAACTCGAACTTGTTGCCGGTGAAGGCAAACGGGGAGGTGCGGTTGCGGTCGGTGTTGTCCTGCATCAGCTTGGGCAGGGTATCGGCGCCCAGGTCGAGCACGCCGCGCGTGGCATGGACGGAAGCCTTGCCATCGATGATCTTCTCGACGACCTCGGTAAGCTGGTCGCCCAGGAAGATGGACATAATCGCCGGAGGAGCCTCATTGGCGCCCAGACGATGGTCGTTACCGGCCGAGGCAACGGAGGCACGCAGGAGCTCCTGATAGTTATCGACGGCCTCGATCACCGCGGTGAGGAAGACGATGAACTGCAGGTTGTCGAGCGGGGTGTCGCCCGGATCGAGCAGGTTCTCGGACTCGGTGCCAAGCGACCAGTTGTTGTGCTTGCCCGAACCATTGATGCCCTCAAAGGGCTTCTCGTGCAGTAGGCAGACCAAGTCGTGGCGGGAGGCGATGAGCTTCATCTTCTCCATCATGACCAGATTCTGGTCGATGGCCTCGTTGACCTCGCCATAGACAGGGGCGAGTTCATGCTGGCAGGGAGCAACCTCGTTGTGCTTGGTCTTGGCGGGAATGCCAAGCGCCCACAGCTCATCGTCCAGATCCTTCATATAAGCCGAGACG
>CABUMZ010000126.1 GCA_902492825.1 uncultured Collinsella sp. | reverse complement strand
TCAACGATATGGCACCGTGGGGACACATGTATGTCAATCCTGGTCTAACAGAGCCTTTATTAATGCAACTCGATCAAATAATCAATGCCCAAAAGAAGTAGAACCTCAGTATAGAATTGCCTACCGACGTTCTTTCTCGACCAACAGTTGACAAAACTCGCCGACATCCATCAGCCAGTTTTGCTGTTCAGTGGTATATGAGCCAAATACAGGACGAGGCACAACCAGTTGAAGATTATGTTCACGCATCGAGTCTGTATATTCGGTGCTCACCGCCACATCGAGCGTGATTAAATACTTATTCTCAATTCTATTCGCCTCTTCCAATACTTGACGCCAGCGTTCTTTTACAGTCGTCTTTGCACCAAGCATAGTCAGTTTCTCGACAGGATATAGCTGATTTTTATAGGCATCAATCGACGGCATAATGAAATCCGGCCTTGATTTGCCCTCAGTATACGGCTGAGCAGAATAGCTTATGCCCCATCCCTTAAACAGATACTCAAGTTGATGCTCGAAAGCAGTTCCCGCGCGCGATTTTCTCCGCTGGAAAGCTGACATCGTGGTCCGTAACACTCCATCAACATCGAGATCGCCTCTTAGATAGGGAGCCAAATCGCGCTCAAGCAGATGCCTCTCGAATACCTTAAAGAGAATCTCTTCTCGCTCATAGCAGTCAAGAAGGCACTTGTCGGGGTTGCCCCTCCAATCAAGCACTCCCAAAGTCGAGATGGAATACCTCGTGAATTCAATCCCTTTGGGAAAAGAATCACCGAACTTTTCGACCATTTCATCCAAATACGTAACAGCCGACGTGGGAAGCGAAACTTCGATGCCAATCGCTTCAAGGATGGATGCGGCGATTGAGTCTATTCGCCTGTCATCTGCAGTTGACCGCGAAAAACCACTGTCGTCAACTTCGTTCAAACCGAAAAGCCATCTTAATTGGCACTCGGCATTTGATCCTTGTCTAGCAAATACAATCAGAAGACCATGCTCGTCTGAAGGTGCAATGACCATCAGGTCACCGATTCTCGAGGCTCGTATCGCTTCGCTATCGTTGTAATAGAGCCTATATTCCGTCCTAGTCGGATGCTTCCTGCGCGCGTCGTACCAAGTCGTAAACCCGTGATCAAACAAAGGGTCTGCATCGTCGCAAAGAAATACGAAGGTCGTCGGTATATTTCTTATATCATCGTCGCCAAACAGGGAACGGAGCTCCGCAGTTCCGTTGAATTCATGCTGGTTGCTGCGTTTTCTATCAATATCAACAGCAACGAGTTTCTTCGCAACCGCGCCGTCAAAATAGCTACTCAGAACTCCGTAGTCCATCGAAATACGCTCCCATCATCAGCTTGGCCACTGCTCGCACAGCCGGTACGGTGACAGAATTACCAAATTGATGATATGCCTGCGTATCCGAAACCGGAATAATGAATTGATCGGGGAACCCTTGAAGTCGGGCACATTCACGCGGAGTCAGCTTGCGAGGGTTCTTCCCCTCGCCACGTGAAACAAGAATCTCACTTCCGTCCTTGTGATAGCGTGCTGAAAGCGTCCTTGTCGTGTCATTGGGGCCAACCGTGCTATAGCCAAAGCCATTGCCTGCCGCCTGATGCTTTTCCTTGTATGCGCGCAAATAAGCCCACAGTTTGTCGGAAAGAACGTATCGATCATCAGGAGCATCTTCAAGAATCTCCCCGACGGTGTGCCCACCGCCCCCAAGCTCTAGTTGGTCCCAATCAAAATTATTTTTTTTCTTAAAGCCAACAATGTAAATGCGCTCACGATGCTGGCAAGTCCAATTCTTGCTATCAAGAACCTTGTAGTGCACATCGTAACCAAGCTCGTCCTTAAGGGTCTGCATAATAATCCTGAAGGTCTTGCCGCGATCGTGACTTGTTAGGTTTTTAACGTTTTCCAGCAGGAAAGCATCAGGTTTTTTGTCGCGAATAATACGAGCTACTTCGAAAAATAATGTCCCCTGCGTCTTGTCTTCAAAGCCAGTAGCACGTCCCATCGATTTTTTCTTTGAAACACCCGCGAGCGAGAATGGCTGGCACGGAAATCCCGCCAATAAAACGTTAAATTTTGGAATGTCGTCCGAACGAACGTCATGAATGTCCCCAGCGGGCTGATCACCGTAATTCATGCGGTACGTCTTCTGTGCATATTTATCCCACTCACAAGAAAAAACGCACTTGCCACCAAGTTCTTGGAACGGCAAGCGAATGCCACCGATACCAGCAAATAGGTCAATGTAAGTGAAAGGAGCGTCCTCCCGATCACCCTGCGCAAAGGGTGCCTGATAACCTAGGGAACGTATAAACGTGAGCTCCGTAGCAGATGGACTGGTCTCGCCAGTCTCCCAACGCCGGACGGTTCTATCACCATTAGGTCCCATGCCAAGAGCGGCGGCGAACTCCTTCTGAGTCAGCGCGAGCTCCTTGCGTTTGGCAGTTATCTCTTCCCTAACGTCTTTCATGCTATCCAATCGGAACAAACTACGGACGAACTGTCCGCTAATTGACACAGCGTTATCAAGATTAAACGCGATTCATGGCAGTTGCAACACTTTGTTGCAACGCCTTTCAACGGTAACTTAGATTAACGTGTCGCACGGACAAACAATTGCCCCAACTTGCAACTAGTCAACATCAGACCTGCGTATTCAGTCACAACCTAGAGCTATCAGCAGAGGCCTCATAAGCTCGCGTCTTTTGGCGATTTTAGAGTTCTCCTTTACGAGATCTTTCAGCCGCTGTATATCGAGCCCTCGACCAAGCGCGTCGTTATAGGCATCGATAATTAATGAGGGGTCCTCGCAATCGAGGCAAAGATCAACAAGCGTGCGCTCGGGTTTAGTTACCGGCAGGCCGTCGAGCCAGACGATGTCCTGCTCAGCGATCTCGCGCTTTGCAAAAGAAAGGGATTCGTTTCTCGTATTGATGCGCATGGGCGCGGTCATCCTGTAGGGGGACAGATAGAAATCGCCCATTTGCTGCAGGTTCGCCGCAGTCGTACCGCTCACGGCGATGCCATCCCACTGACGTTTTCTCTCCCACGCGCAAAGGGAGGGATTGGTGAGCTTCCAAAGAGCGTTGAGCTCGTCGGTGTCTTGGCACTGCGTGCCCGACATCCGGTAGGCGCCGTGGCATATCCTCTCAAGACGCCCCGCACGGCATGAGTGTGCCAGTGCATCTCGAGAGATGTCCATGCGAGCCGCCTGAGCCGTGGTGAACACGCCCTCGCTCTCGGAAAGCTCGCTTATCGCCGCTATGTTGCTAAAGTACTTCATGTTGCAATTGTATGATATTTTCATACTTTTGAAACGCATTTTTGATTCTATACGATCGGTGCGCTTCGCCTATCCCATTTCTGCCGCCGGCTTGCCGTTAGGTCACCGCTCTCCGCTGCCAAGGTCTAATACTTTTCCGCGAAGTGAACGTCTGTTTTTGGACCCCTGAAGCATCCACATTTTTCGTCGGCAAAATCGCAGGATTTCAGCATCGAAACCGCAGGAAACGGCACCTCTAAAGTGTCGATGCTTCGGGGGTCCGATTTAGCTCGTTCACTTCTCGGGAAAGTATTAGACCTCGCTGCTAGCTACCCAGAAGGGCACCTCCCCCTTCCCCACCGCCACCCAAAAACTCATCCAACATTAATCTTGGCTCAAGAATCGCTTAATCTATAACCTGCACTATAGAGTTCGACCAAGGGCGGGGCGGCGCCGCGCAACGCAGGCCGCCGAACGCAACGCTCGCGCCCGGGCAGATCGCCCGGCGTCGCGCCCATCGAACGAAAGGACAGGTCATGGACGACCTCGAAAAAGTTGAAATCATCCGCACCAAGTGCAACGTGAGCTACACCGATGCCAAGGCCGCGCTCGACGCCGCCGACGGCAACGTTCTGGATGCCATCATTTGGCTCGAGTCGCAGGGCAAGACCCAGACCACGTCGGCGCACGCCGCCACCGAGTCCGCGCCGGTCGACGAGCCTTCGGCCGAGATGGTCGCCGCGCAGGCTGCCTACGAAAAGTCGAGCGAAAAGACCGACTTCTCCAAGAAGATGGACAGCGTGTGGGAGTACCTCAAAAAGCTCTTCCGCCTGAGCCTGGACACCAAGTTTATCGCCACGCGCCGCGATGCGATCATCCTCAACATCCCCATCCTGATTCCCATCGTCGCGCTGTTCGCCTGGGGCGCCACGATTTGGCTGATGCTGCTTGGCCTGTTCTTTGGCATGCGCTACCGCATCGATAGCGACGGCGACGTGCCCGGCAGCATCAACAACCTGATGGACAGCGCTGCCAACGCCGCGGACGACATCAAGCAAAATCTGAACGACGACAAGTAATCGCAGACGGGGGCACATATGGCACGAATCCTGATCGTAGAGGACGAGGAGAAAATCGCCCGCTTTGTGACGCTCGAGCTGGAGCACGAGGGCTACCAGGTGGAGCATGCCGCCGACGGCCGCACCGCCGTGGACCTGGCGCTGGAGCGCGACTACGATCTGATTCTGCTCGACGTGCTGTTGCCGCAGCTCAACGGCATGGAGGTGCTGCGGCGCGTCCGCAAGCACAAGGATGTGCCGGTGATTATGGTCACCGCACGCGATGCCGTGATGGACAAGGTGGCCGGGCTCGATGCCGGCGCCGACGATTACCTGACCAAGCCGTTTGCGATCGAGGAGCTGTTCGCACGGATCCGCGTGGCGCTGAAGCGCTCGGAGGCCGTGCGGGCGGCTTCGGGCGTTGGCGGTGTCGGGGCCGGAGAGGGCGCTACGGGTGCCGCTGCGATGCCCCCGGTCGGCAACTCGACCCAGGCTTCTACTTCACCCTCCCCCGCCACGCTCGCCGTGGGCCCGGTTGCGCTCGACCCCGACCGCCGCGAAGTCACGGTCGGCGGCTCGCCCATCGTACTGACCGCCCGCGAGTTCGACGTCCTCGCCCTGCTTATGGCACATGCCGGCACCGTGCTCACGCGCGAGCGCATTGCGCACGAGGCGCTGGGCTACGACTACGTGGGCGATACCAACAACGTCGATGTGCACATCGCGCACCTACGCGCCAAGATCGAGGACGGCGGCAGCGCCCGCATCATCCAGACCGTGCGCGGGGGGGGCTATGTCTGCCGCGCGTAACGCCGAGAC
>CABUMZ010000125.1 GCA_902492825.1 uncultured Collinsella sp. | reverse complement strand
TGAGGGCAGCGAGCTCACCGCCCACGCACGCCAGCATATCGAGCTTCTTAGCCGCGGCATAGGCGCCCACAAGCTCGTGCATGCGCGCGGCTTCGTCGCCCATCTCGCCCATCTCGCCCAAGATTGCCATGCGCGAGCCGTCGCAGATAAGCGAGCACAGCAGATCGAGACCGGCAGCCATAGACTCGGCACTGGCGTTATAGGAGTCGTCGATGATGCGCGCACCGCTGGCGGCGTGCTTGATCTCCTGGCGATGACCGGTGATCGTCAGCCCCCTAAAGGCGGCATCGATCTGTTCCGGCGTCACGCCCAGGCGAATGCCGACTGCGGCTGCCTTTACGGCATTGGGGACAGACTGTGCGCCGGGAATGGCAAGCATGGTCTCGATGCGCTCGCCCGCGCCAAAATCGAGCGTAAAGACCGGACGGCCCTCGTCGTCGAGGCGAATGTCGCGCGCGCAGACCTCATCATCATCCGAAACGCCGGCGAGCATCACATCAACGCCCGCGGGCGCGGCAAACGTATCGCGAATGAACGGGGTAAAGTCGTCCTCACCGCCAAGCACAAGCAGCGGAGAGAAGTTATCGGCGGCGCGCATACCTTGGACGATCTCGGACTTGGCACGCGCGATATTCTCGCGGCTGCCCAAAATGCCAATATGCGAGGTGCCGATCTTGGTCACGATGGCGAGATTTGGATTGGCGGAACGGGACAGGCGCTCGATCTCGTGGAAATGGTTCATGCCCATCTCGAGCACCAGGACCTCAGTATCAGCCGGAGCAGAGAGCACCGTGAGTGGCATGCCGATCAAATTGTTGAAATTGCCTTTGGTAGCCCAGACACGATAGCGCTTGGAAAGCACCGCGGCGAGCACATCCTTGGTCGTGGTCTTGCCGATCGAGCCGGTAATACCAATGACAAGACACCCAAGCTGCGTGCGATAGGCATGTGCCAGGCGCAGCAAAAACTCCTCGGGATCATCCGTCAGCAGAACGGCGCAGTCCTTGTCCTGGGCAAGTGAAAGCAAGTCGTCATCGGGCTCGCGGGTAAGCACGACCGCGCCGGCACCCGACTCGATAGCCCGAGGAGCAAAATCGTTTCCGTCGACCTTTTCGCCCGGGAAGGCGACAAAAATCGTCCCTTCCTCAACCTGACGCGAGTCGATAACGCACCCGCGGCAAACTCGATCGGTCTGCTCCGTCACGGTTCGGGCCCCTGTTGCGGCCGCGAGGTTGTTGACGGCGATCTCTATCATTGCAGCTCCCCTATAAACCTAATAATGCTACCGGCGTATTGTATCCCAGCGCCACTCATGCGTGGTGCAGGGCGTGTGAACACCCTTTAGTTTAAACAATGGACGTACCAAATAGGACAACCCCCTACTTGGTGCGCGGGATACCCAAAACATCGAGCGCGTTGGCCATAATACTCTGAAACGGAATCGCGGCGGCATCCGAGCCGCTCGGCGTGCCGTCGAGCGTGATGTAGCACAGCACCTTGGGCGACTGAGCCGGGGCAAAGCCCATGAAGGAAGACATGTAGTTCTCCTTGAGGTAGCCACCGTTTTCGTCCGCGCGCTCCGCCGTACCGGTCTTGCCCGCCACGTCATAGCCGTCCACGGCACCGCCCACGCCCGTACCCTCGGACACGACCGTCTGCATACACGATGTCACCTGGGAGGCGGCATCCTCAGAAATCGCACGCTCGCCTTCGCCCCAATCCTTCTCGTCGCCCTTGCTTGACTTATAGAAGTGCGGAGTCATCATCACGCCGCCGTTGGCGATACCGCCCACGGCACGTGCGATCTCAATCGGTGAGACAGACAGCGCCTGGCCAAAGCTCATCGAGCCCAATGTGGCGCCATCGTACTGGTCGCGTTCCTTGACGATACCCAGGCTTTCACCCGGAAAGTCGACGCCCGAACTATGACCGATACCCCACTTATCTACATAGGCGGCAAAGTCATCTGCACCGATTTTGCGTCCCACCAAGACAAAACCCACGTTGGACGAGCGGCGCATCATCTCGCGCACGTCCATGGCCATGGCGTAGTCGCGCTTGTCGGCGTCGGTTACGGTATCATCGCCCACCTTGATGCTCGCCGGCACCTCAAACGACGTGCTCGAGCGTACGGCGCCCAAATCGAAGCCGGTGCCGGCAACGAGCGTTTTGAAAACCGAGCCGGGCTCGTAGGCATCGGTGACCAGGCGCAGGTTCATGTCCTCGGTCTTGGCGTTCTCCAGATCGGTCTGATCGTACGTGGGATACGAGCACGCCGCCAGAATCTCACCGGTCGTGGGGTCCGTCACCAGGGCCGAGCCGTTCTTTGCCTTGGTCTTCTCGACCGCCTCGGCAAGGGCGTCCTCGGCCGCGCGCTGGATATTGACGTCGAGCGTCGTCACGATGTCCACGCCGTCAACCGCCGCCACCTTTTTATAGGCACCGCCCGCGATATAGCTACCGTCTCTCGCACGCTCACGAACCAGCGAACCGTTCGTTCCGGTCAAAAGCTTGTTGTACTGCTTCTCGAGGCCCGTCAGGCCATCGTTATCCACATTCACCACGCCCAGCACCTGCGACGCCAGGTTGCCATAAGGGTATACGCGCTTCATGGCCTGTTCAAAGAGCACGCCGGGCAGATTCTTCTTCTCCAGCGCCGCGGCATCGTCCTCGTCCACCTGACGTTTGATATACACCCAGGAGCCATCGGACTCAACGAGCTCGCGACAGGTCTTTTTATCGATTCCCGTGGCTTTGACCAGCGCTGATACCGTCTTGTCCACGTCCTCGACCAGCTGCGGGTTTACGGCGATATTGCGGCACTCGACCGACGACGTCAGTACGTTGCCGTTGCGGTCGTAGATCGTACCACGCTTGGCATAGAGTGTCTGCGCGAGCAGGCGACGCGCGTCGGCGCGATCGCGCAGCTTATCGGCTTCCACGATTTGATAGTCGGCAAGGCGAAGGACGCCCAGGCCCATACCAAACCCGATTATGCCCAAGACGGCATTGCGACGGGGCAACGGCGTGCCCGTGAGCCATTCGGTCGACAAGCCCTTACGTGGCCTGGTGCTATGCATTTGAGGACCATTCGAGCCGCGGAGGCGCGACGCGGGGTCATTGCCACGGGACGGCCCGGCGTTGTAAGATGGCCGACCCGCTCCTTGATAACCAGAGCGTCCCCGCGAAGAGGGACGCCCAGAACCGCGATTCCCATCGAGACCGCGGTGATAGTCATTTGTCATACTCAGCTACCGTCTTGTTACTGAGCGGTCGCGGTCGCGCTGGCGCCCGCGGCTGCATCCTGCGAAAAGTCAAGTGTAACGCTCTTGCTGGGCTCCACCATGCCATAAGCGCCCGCAAGATCGCGAATGCGCGTATCGGCACCATAAACAGAGTGCATGACCTCAAGGTCAGAGCTCTCATCGGTCGCCTTCTCGAGCGTGTTGGTAAGCTCGGCGTTGCTGTTGAGCACCTGGGCTGTAACGCCGGCAAGCGCCACGCGGGCGACGCCAATCGTCATGAAGATAGCCGCAATGATGCAAAACGTTTTAAGAACGCTCATGAAAACCGGGCTTACCGCCTGGTTTGCCTGACGGCCCGCGCCCGTGTAGACATCAAAGCGCGGCGTGCGCTGCTCGCGGGGAGCAACGGGGGCCTGCGGTGCCTCACGATAGGCGGGCATGGCGTTCATATCATAGGCGAGTGCTGCGTTTGAGGTGTTGTAGCCCATGATATGCCGCCTCCCATCCCGAGTACGTTGGTAGTGTGTTTAAGCTTCGTTTATGGTGCGAGCGGGAGGTCCAATATCGCGCGCGTAACGCTACAAGCGCTCCGCCACGCGGATTTTGGCTGATCTCGCCCGAGGGTTGCGCGCAACCTCATCGGGTTGGGCAACCAAGGGTTTGCGGGTGATGACCTTGAGTATCGGCACGTTGCCGCACACGCACACCGGAATCTCCGGCGGACACGTGCACCCCTGGCTCATCTCCTTAAAGTGGTTCTTTACGATACGGTCCTCGAGCGAGTGATACGAGATAACGCAGATGCGTCCGCCCGGGTTGAGCCACCTAGTGGCGGCGTCAAGCCCTCGCTCGAGCACATCGAGCTCGTGGTTGACCTCGATGCGAATGGCCTGGAAGCTCTTCTTGGCCGGGTGTCCACCATGCCGACGAGCGGCAGCCGGAATGCCAGCCTTGATGATCTCGACAAATTGGCCTGTAGTTTCGATCGGTTCTTGCTCGCGACGGCGCACGATCTCGCGCGCAATCTGCGAGGCGAACTTCTCTTCGCCGTAGACGCGTAGAATCCGGGCGAGGTCGTGTTCGTTATAGGTGTTGATGACCTCAGCTGCGTTTAAGGTGTTATTACCCGGATCCATCCGCATGTCCAATGGGGCATCCTCGTTATACGAAAAGCCCCTGCCAGGGATATCGAGTTGCGGTGACGAAACGCCCAAGTCAAACAGGAAGCCATCGACCCCGGGCACCTCGGCCGAGCAAAGCAGCTCGTCCAAGTCGCCGAAGTTGCCCTTCAGCAGCTGGTGCGGGACGCCGGGAACCTCGCGGTCCAGACGGGCGCCAGCGGCCTCGAGGGCCATGTCGTCCTGATCGACGCCGAGCAAAAGGCCGGTCTCCCCCACCTGCGCGGCCATCTTTACCGAATGGCCGGCACCGCCAAGGGTGCAATCGCAGACGACGGAACCACTCTTGAGCTGCAGCGACTCAAGCACTTCGCCGAGCATGACAGGTTCATGCCGATATTCTTGTGTCAAGATCCCACGCTCCATCCGTTACCCGTGCCTTGCCCTTACGAGAAGAAGAGGTCCAGCAGGGCCTCATCGTCATCGTCCTCATCGGCCGCGGCGCGATCCCAAACCTCAAGGTGGTCGTAGTTGCCCACAACCGTGACCTCGCGGTCGAGGTTCGCCTGCTTGCGGAGAGACTCGGAAAGACCGATACGACCGGCGCTGTCCACGTCCATCGACGTGGTGCGCTTGTTGATCGCCCTCATGAGCTTCTGGTCGTTAATGTCACGCGGGTTAAAACCCTCGTGGCCCTCACGACCCGCGAAGAGTCCTTCGACCCACTTATCGAAGGCCTCGGCAGAGAACACGTACAGAGCATCGACATCCAGGGCTTTGAACACGCGAACATGCTCTCCAAGCTCCTCACGAAGGGGCGCAGGCAGGGACAGACGACCTTTTGCATCGAGATTGCGCTCGTATGCACCAGTCATTCC
>CABUMZ010000124.1 GCA_902492825.1 uncultured Collinsella sp. | reverse complement strand
GGGGGCGTTCCGATTTGGCTGTGGGTTTGTTTGTCAGGTGCTATTCGACCGGATGGCCGCACTTGGGGCAGAACTTGGCTTCTGGTACGAGTGGGGTGCCGCAGTGGCGGCAGAATTTCGAGGCAGAAGATGCGACCGGCTGCTGGGGAATGACTGTGAGGGGCTCCCCTGACGATTGCCATTGTGCATCAAATGCCGGATCGGCAGAAGATTGTTGAGCGACTTGTTCCTGCTGGGCATGCTTCTTGTGGCGGTTGCGCTTGTGTCTCTTTGCTTTGGGTGCGGTGCCAGCGATGCTTGTTTGAGCTGCGGTGCGCTTTTTGCGATGGACGCAAACGACTGCGATGCCGCCGATGATCATCAGGACAAGCGCAATTCCACCGCCAACAACGATTGACATGTTGTCCTGGGCAAAGAAGATGAGTTTCTCGATCGGGCTATAGTGGATATTCGACTTGTAGACGTCGATGTGCATCTTCGTGGGGTCTTCGGCATCGGAATAGTCCACAACGATTTTTTGGTCGTTATCGACGAACTCGGGGAAGCAATGGCTATCCGATTTAGTTTTACTGTCGACCCTCTGGCCTGTCTGGGTATCGATGAGGCGAACGACGGTTGAACTGTCGTTTGAGATCGAGGCCAGCACGATATTGCCGTCTCTCGAGATGTCGGTATTATCAATCCAGTCCTCGTCGTCGTTTTTTATTAAATATCGAATTTGCTTCCCAGTGTTTGGGTCAATAACAATAGTGTCGTAGTTTTCGCCAGTAATGGCTAGGATATATTTTCCCCAGGTGTCATAGATACTAATTTTATTGCCGTCGGCTACTTTATCGATGTTGCCATCGTAATCCGCCATGAAATAGGTTGTATATAGCGAATCGTCGTCGCTGGTGGTTTCTATGAGTAGTTTATCGGACCTGTATGCCTTAGTTACCCCATTACATTGGGCGTTGCCTGGCATCTCTTTAATTGACGTGGAGCCATCGGGAATGTCGATTATCTTGAGCTTTCGATTCGAGCAGACATACAAACGCTTTCCATCCCTTGAGAGGAGGGCATCTAAATCGCCTTTTTCGAACTTGTACGTAAATGTTTTCTCATTTGATTGCAGATTGAAAACGCAAACTTTCCCGTATTTGCCATTCGAACAATAGGCAGTCAAGCTGCTTCCGTCTTCATTAAGCTCGATGCCGTTGACCTCTGATTTCTTTACTTGTATAGAGTGGGCGACCCGCTGTTGATCTTCGACGGAATAGACGATGACCTTGCCGTCCTCCAGCCAATAAAGGTACTTGTTGTCCCAAGTACTCTGAACATCGGATAGACAGGATTTCGGTATGTCGATAGGAGTGACTTCACCGCTCTTAAAATCAAGCCGTGAATAACCGTAATATACATAATTATCGTTATAGTTATCGTCAAGATCATAGTCATAGTCTGCGATGATGGCATAATTGCCGTCGTCTGTGACCCGTGCAGACGGATCCTCGCCTTCGACGTCGACAGCTAGCGACTTTTCCAGCTCCGGTGTCGGTAGGCCGTCAGCTAATGCTGCGGGGGGGCAGCCAGCGGGGTCAGCGCCGCTACGATGCCGATTGTGGCTGCGGCGATCCTCCCGCCTTTTCGGATGCTCTTGAACATGGCGATCCTTTCGTCGGGTTATACGTAACTATCTAGTATCTTCATGCTTGATTAGAAGAATCTGTTGCGCAACATTGCCAAACGGGTGCAACAAGGCACCAGCCCCTTTGCCATAACCTGCCGGAAAGTGCGACCCACAATTTGCTCGAATTCTGGGATGCGCTTTCCGGTTGGGGCCCCTAACGGAAAGCGCGACCCGGAATATCGGCTCAGAACGGGATATGCTTTCCCAAACAGGGTTCAACCGGAAACTGCGTCCCAGTTTGAGGCCTCAAAACGGGACGCAGTTTCCGCCTGATCAACCCTTGCCGCCATTCCGCCGTTCAGTGGTGCGCATCAGCGGTTTCGTTCACAGAAAATATATGAACAGGTGTTCGATGCACACCTATCTACCTGCACCTTTTCCGTCGAAAAACTTTGCTACTCCAAAAACTCAATCGCGTCAAGGCTTTTCTTGCCCAACGGTCGGTACCTGATAAACTATTAGGTTGCGATAACTGGCGAAGCTATGCCTCGCCAACCCACCGAGCATTTCCGTGAAGGAGGAAAAACCTGGTGACCTACGCATACACTGCCACTGAGCGCAAGCGCGTCAGCTTCGGGAAAATCCCGGAGGCCATGGAGCTCCCCAACCTTATCTCTGTTCAAAGGGAATCCTTTGAGCGTTTTAAGGACGAGGGCCTTCGTGAGGCGTTCAAGGAATCCAGTCCCATCCAGAGCCAGAACCATGTTCTCGAGGTTACCTTCGGCGAGCATCAGTTCGGCGACCCCGCGCACACCGTCGAGGAGTGCCGCGAGAAGGATATGACCTATCAGGCTCCGCTTCTGACCGACGTCCGTCTCACCAACAAGGAGACCGGCGAGATCAAGGAGCAGCTCGTCTTCATGGGCGACTTCCCCATGATGACCGATCAGGGCACCTTCATCATCAACGGTACCGAGCGTATCGTCGTCTCGCAGCTCGTCCGCTCCCCGGGTGTGTACTACAGCTCCGAGATGGATTCGGGCAAGCAGATCTACAAGGCCCAGATCATCCCGTCCCGCGGTGCATGGCTCGAGTTTGAGGTCGACAAGCGCGACCAGCTCATGGTCTCCATCGACCGCAAACGCAAGCAGAGCGCCACGATGTTCCTGCGCGCCCTTGGCATCGCCGTCACCAACGACGACATCATCGAGCTGCTCGGCAACTCCGATGTGATCAAGCGTACCCTGGAGCGCGACACCGCCCTCACTCGCGAGGACGCCCTCATCGAGATCTACCGTCGTCTGCGCCCGGGTGAGCCTCCCACCGTGGACGCTTCCCGCAGCCTGCTCGAGGGCCTGCTCTTTAACCCGCAGCGCTACGATCTGGCCCGCGTCGGTCGTTACAAGGTCAACAAGAAGCTTAACCTCACCACCGAGGAAGAGGTCACGGTGCTCACCGACGAGGATATCGTCGCGACGCTGCGCTACCTCCTGTCCCTCGCTGCCGGCGAGCAGGGCTTCAAGGTCGACGACATCGACCACTTTGGCAACCGCCGTATCCGCACCGTCGGCGAGCTCGTCGCCAATCAGTTCCGTATCGGCATGAGCCGTATGGAGCGCGTCGTCCGTGAGCGCATGAGCTCCCAGGACATCGACGAGATCACCCCGCAGTCGCTCATCAACATCCGCCCGATCGTGGCCTCCATCAAGGAGTTCTTCGGTTCCTCGCAGCTCTCGCAGTTCATGGACCAGGCGAACCCCCTGACCGGTCTGACCCACAAGCGCCGTCTGTCCGCACTCGGCCCTGGCGGTCTTGCCGGCCACAAGTCCGGCTCCAGCCGCCGCACCAACGTGCCGACGGCCGTCCGCGACGTCCACAACTCGCACTACAGCCGTATGTGCCCGATCGAAACCCCCGAAGGCCCCAACATCGGCCTGATCGGCTCGCTCGCCCTCTACGCCCGCGTCAACGAGTACGGCTTCATCGAGGCCCCGTTCCGTCGCGTCGAGAACGGCGTTGCCACCGACCAGATCGACTGGATGACCGCCGACGAGGAAGAGAAGCACGTCATCGCGCCGGCCAACACGCCGCTCGATCCCAAGACCAACGAGTTCATCACGACCGATGCCGAGGGCAAGATCGTCCGTCCGCACACCGTGATCGCCCGTACCCGCGACTTCGACGGCTCCTTCGGCGCTCCCGCCGACGTGCCCGTCGAGGACGTCGACTACATGGACGTCTCCCCGCGTCAGATGCTCTCCGTCGCAGCCACGCTGATTCCGTTCCTGGAGCACGACGACGCCAAGCGTACGCTGATGGGCGCTAACATGCAGCGTCAGGCCGTGCCGCTGGTTCACCCCGCCGCTCCCTATGTCGGTACCGGCATGGAGCGTCGCGCCGCTCTGGACTCCGGCGAGGTCACCCTGGCCAAGAACGCCGGCGAGGTCATCTTTGCCGACGCCGCCAAGATCATCGTCAAGCATGCCGGTGGCATGGATGAGTATCATCTGGCCAAGTATCAGCGCTCCAACCAGTCCACCTGCATCAACCACCGTCCGCTCGTTCGCGTCGGTGACACCGTTGAGCAGGGCGAGCCTCTGGCCGACGGTCCTTCGACCGATCACGGCGAGCTCGCACTGGGTCAGAACCTCACCGTGGCCTACATGCCGTGGGAAGGCTTTAACTACGAGGACGGTATCGTCGTGTCCGAGCGCCTGGTGGCCGAGGACCTGCTGACGACCATCAACATCACCCGTCACGAGATCGACGCCCGCGACACCAAGCTCGGCCCCGAGGAGATCACCCGCGAGATTCCGAACCTCTCCGAGGACATGCTTGCCAACCTCGACGAGGACGGCATCATCCGCATCGGCGCCGAGGTCGGCCCTGGCGACATCCTGGTCGGCAAGGTCACGCCTAAGGGCGAGAGCGCTCTGACCGCCGAGGAGCGCCTGCTGCGCGCCATCTTCGGTGCCAAGGCCCACGACGTCCGCGACACCTCCCTTAAGATGCCTCACGGTGCTTACGGCCGCGTCATCGACGTCGTCCGCTTTAGCCGCGAGAACGGCGACGATCTGGCCCCCGGCGTCAACGAGCAGGTGCGCGTCTACGTCGCCCAGCGTCGTAAGATCCAGCAGGGCGATAAGATCGCCGGCCGTCACGGCAACAAGGGTGTTATCTGTAACGTTCTGCCGGTCGAGGACATGCCCTACATGGCTGACGGTACCCCGATCGACGTTATCCTCAACCCGCTGGGCGTTCCTTCGCGTATGAACGTCGGCCAGCTGCTCGAGTGCCACCTTGGCTGGGCTGCTGCGTGCGGTTGGGATACCGAGCAGGCCGACTCCGACAAGGACGTCCCCGGTCCGTTCTTCACCGCCACGCCCGTCTTCGACGGCGCCAAGGAGGACGAGATCGCCGAGGTCATCCGTCGTGCCAACAAGAACATGCTCAACAAGGCCACCGCTGCCTTTGGCGATCACATGCGCCCCGAGTTCGTCACCCAGCTTGACGAGCGCGGCAAGACCCGTCTGTTCGACGGCCGCACCGGCGAGGAGTTCCGCGAGCCCATTACCGTGGGTACGTCCTACATCCTCAAGCTCGGCCACATGGTCGACGACAAGATCCACGCCCGCTCGACCGGCCCTTACA
>CABUMZ010000123.1 GCA_902492825.1 uncultured Collinsella sp. | reverse complement strand
CCAGGCCCGATTTTGCCTCTTGACAATGTCCTGCTCATATTAAAAGGAACGTCCCCAAGTGCCAGATTGGCCGCGTAGCTATAAAGCCTCGAGCGCGTTGGCGATGCGCTTCATGGCGGCATCGGCGGATGCTTGGTCGGGCGCCTCGGCCAGCACGCGGATAACCGACTCGGTTCCGCTCTTGCGCACGAGCACGCGGCCCTCGCCTGCCAGCGCAGCCTCGGCCTCGGCGATGGCGTTCTGCACTCCCATGTTCTCGAGCGCGGCGTCCTTGTCCGCCACGTGCACGGCCACCTGCGCCTGCGGCAGCAGCTTGCACGGAGCCGTGAGCTGCGAGAGCATCTCGCGCTCGGCACGAATCACTTCCATCACGCGCAGCGAGGTCATAATGCCGTCGCCCGTGCGCTCGATATCGCCAAAGATCGTATGGCCCGTCTGCTCGCCACCCAGGCTGTAGCCGCCCTCGCGCATCTTGGCATACACGTGACGGTCGCCCACACCGCTGGTCACGGCGCTCAGACCGGCAAGCTCCAGCGACTTGACCAGGCCAAAGTTGCTGGCAATCGTCGGCACCACGGTACCGCCCGAGAGTCGCCCGTGCTTGTTCAGATACACGCCGCACACGTACAGGATCTGATCGCCGTCTACCACGCGACCGCGCTCGTCCACGGCCAGGCAGCGATCGGCATCGCCGTCATAGGCAAAGCCCACGTCCAGGCCCTGCTCCACCACATGGCGCTGCAGGCGCTCCATATGCGTGGAGCCGCAGTCGACGTTGATGTTAAAGCCATCGGGCGCGGCGTTGATCACGCGCACGTCGGCGCCCAGTGCGTCGAACACCGGCTTGGCCACCGAGGATGCCGAGCCGTTGGCGCAGTCGATACCGATCTTGACGCCCTGCAGCGAAAAGTTCGCGCTGGCGATGAGCGAGGCAATATAGCGGTTGCGGCCCTGCATGTAATCGACCGTGGCGCCGATATGGTTGCCCGTTGCCAGCGGTACCTCGCTCTTGCCATCGATGTAGTCCTCGATGAGCTCCAGCACGTCCTCGTCCATCTTAAAGCCGTCGCTGTTGACGAGCTTAATGCCGTTATCGCAAAACGGGTTGTGGCTCGCACTGATCATGATGCCGCAATCGAAGCAGCCCTCCACGGTCTGATGTGCCACGCCCGGCGTCGGGATCACGTGCAGTATATAGGCGTCCGCACCGCTCGCGACCAGGCCGCTCACCAGCGCCGCCTCGAACATATAGCTCGAGCGACGCGTGTCCTTGCCCACGATGACGCGCGCCTTGCGCTCGCGGTTGACACCGTAATACCAGCCCACAAAACGGCCAATCTTATAAGCATGCTCTACCGTCAGCCCAACGTTGGCCTCACCGCGAAAGCCGTCGGTGCCAAAGTACTTCATATCTTACTTATCCTATTCGAACGTTTGAGCGGTTGGCGTGGTACGAACCTTAAGCTCTTTGTGCCCAGAGTCCTTCGAAGTCGTGACCGTGTACTCGACCTTTATGTCTTGTCCAAGAAGCATGTGGACACCGCCCCATGCAACCTTCAAGCCATCGTGCGTCGCTTCGTTCATCTCGATAGAACCGGAGCCCGAAGTCTTAATGTCCGAAATGCTGCCTCCCGCAGGAGCATAGAGATAAAGCCTCAGCACCTCATCATCAATATCCTGGCTAATGCCGTTATGGCCCTGGAAATAACCAGGCATCTCGGCCTTCTCCTGGGGGGTCATCGTGTTTTTGAGCGAGGTGGTCACTCGATACGTCGTCGAGCCATCGGCATTTTCAACCGAAGAATCGATGGTGACTCGCTTATCGAGGAACCAATCCATCTTTGAATAGCTGTAGTTGTTCACATAGACGCCCAAAATCGGAGCCTCCGACGTATCGGTTTGGAGAGCGCCCGATATTCCAAGAGCCTTCGCGGCCTTTTCCTCGTCATCATTTCTCGAATACATGAGGATGCGACCCTCGGAAGCGCCCTTTTCGATGACGGCAGCAATCTTAGTAATATCGCTGGAGCCCAGTTCGTCCACGATCTTGTTAAAAGCTGATCCGGCAACCGCCGCAAAAATGGCGTCCTGTTCCTCTACCGGGTAATTCCAATAAATATCGTGCAGCAGCACCTTTACGGCGTTGCTTCCATCAACGACGGTGCCGTCAGGAAGCTGTGTGCCGCCTACAACGCCGAGCATATACTGCAAAAATACCGGATCGACTGCAAATACGCCGTCGATGTCATCTCCGACAATGGCCTTCTGCATATCGCTGGCAAGCTGAGCCGCACGCGGATAATCAGGCGTCATCGTAACGTCGCCCATCGTGTATCCGAGCGTGTTGAATCCGGTCAGGCCCCATCCGGTCGTGAACAAGTTTGCCTCTTCATCGGTGATGGGAAGCGGGCTCAAAGGCTCTTTCATCATGTCGACTTTGACAAAATCGCCCAGTTCGAGCTTACCGTCAGTCACCGACATCACGCCGCGAGAACCGGGGAAACCGCCGCAGGCGCGGATCTCGACATTGCTCATCGCGAGCACAAGGTAATGACGCGTCTGGCCGTTGGCGCCGAGCATCTGGGGAAGGACGGGGGCGACCTTCTCCGCCGCGTCAACCGCGCCGTTGAGGGTGGCAAAGCCGTCCTTGGCCTTATCGACCAGCTCGGTCACCTGGGAAATATGAGTATCGCCAATGCCCTGGACCTTCTCGTTGGCGCTCTTGAACACCTTCGAGCTGCTGGAAAGCGAATCGGCGACCGCCTGCAGCGCGGACACGTTAATCATGCCGTCCTGGAACAGCTTGCCGGGCGTAGCCTGCGAAAGGTTATCGGCCATGGGAACCAGCGCATTGCTCGAGACATCGGACAGGGCATCAATCATGGTGCGGGCCGCATTGATATCGCTGCCATACACCGGGATAAACGAAGCCGCCGCCCACAGCGGGCTCGAGGTCTCCGCCTTCATGCTGTTACAGAGCTCATCGATCTTCTTCGCGTCGTCAGGCAGCGTCGAAAAATCGCCCGACGTGACCTTGTCCTTAAGGCCACCGACGATCTCGACAGCCTCCTTCGCTTCGCTCTTTACGGTCTTTGCCGAGTTAAGCAGCATAAAGCCGCTTGCGCCAAGCGCAACGAGAAGCACCGCGACTACAACGGCAATAATGGCGCCGGTGTGACGCTTTTTGCGCTCGCCCTTGCGATGGCGATGACGGACCAGACCGTCAGAGGTCGAACTCGGCGAAGCGTCGCCACCGTAGTTCAAGCCAAAATCGTAATAATCTTCCTTGGAACCCGAGCCCGCAAACTCGGCACCGCTATCATCCAGGCGGGCGAACGTGCCAGTCTCGGAGGCGCCGGTGTAAATCGTGCCAAGGTTACCCGTAAGCCCCGCGCCACCGGCAGAGGGAGTATTGTTGGCGGCCTTGTCGGCATTAACGTTGCCGGCGGCATTCGCGGCGTTGGCAGCACCTGCGTTGTTCGCGGGTACCGAAGGAGCCCCGCTCGGCTGCGACGTGGAGGTTGCACCGCCCGCAAAGACATTCCCTCTTGCACGGCCGGTCTTTTTTGCCTTTTGAGACTGCTCGTACAGAGCGGTAAACATCGCCGTCTCGCCCGGGGACACGCGCTTACCGGAACCGCTCTGTCCAGCGCCGCCCGGCGTGCCGGCCTTACCAGCCCCGTTCGGACGCGGCGGAACTGCAGGGCGGCCGCTATCGCTGCCCTTAAAGTGATTACCAGCCATAAAGAAATCCTCGCAATTGAGTCGCAATGAAAAAGTCCATAACGTTACTAGTTTATGGCATTTTGAGCATCGACAGCTAAACTCCAGACACGGACATCAATTGGCGAAAATGCGGCACAACACCTTTTCTGTCTTGGCGGCGGCGCTAGCTACACCGTGAGGAACATCATTACGATGATCATGACAAAGCCGATAAGGTCGGTCGGAAAAAACACCGTGCCCAGCATAACGGCGCTGGTGATGGTCGCCGAAACCGGCTCCACAGTTCCGATGAGGCTCGCGCGCACCGAGCCGATGTCCTTAACGCCCTGCATATAGAGCATGTAAGCAAAAAACGAGCCGATAACCACGAACACCGCGAGCGCCTCGATACCGGCGGCATCGAGCGCCGGCATATGCGCCCAGGGCTGCACGAAGACACATGAGGCCACGCCCGCCGTGAGCATTGCCGAGCCCGTGACGATGGGGCTACCGTATTCGGGCAGGATCTTGGCGGGAATCACCGCCATACACGCGGCGCTGACCGCACACATAAGACCTGCTGCCAGGCCAAGCGGCGAGATATTCAGGCTGGTAGGGTCGCCGCCGGTGGCAATTAAAAAGGTTCCACCCAGAGCCAGGCCAATGCCGATGACTTCGCGAGTGCGCGGCATGCGGCGATCGGTCACGCAGGCGTAGCCCATGATGATAACGAGCTGCAGGCACTGGAGCACCGTCGCGGTTCCGGCGTTCGTCAGGCGCACGGCCGAAAGATAGCAAAACTGGTTGAACAGCAGGCCAAAGGCGGTAAAGAGCAGCAGCTGCTTGCGATCGGCGGGTGTGGTCCAGAGCTTAATCAGGCGCTCGCGGTCGCGCGTAACAACCACGGCCATAAAGAGTAGACCGGCGAGAATCTGACGCACGCTCATAAGCCACAAGGTGTCGACGTGGTAGGTATCGAACAGAAAGCTCGCGCTGGTGCCCGAGAAGCCCCAAAACGAACCGCCCACCAACGTAGCCAAGACGCCCGTGATCATCTTGCGCGACGACGCATCGTTAAGGCGGTCGCGCCAGGCGCGGCGGGTGCTACGGCTGAGCTCGTCGGTGCCCTCGGGCACATCAATGTTCGACATATCGGTCATCGGCACCGAAGCCCCTGCGCCTTCGACCTGCTCGACACACTCTTTGCTCATTCCACTCCCCCGAAACAGCCTGGAAACAATTCGGCTTACCTTACCACGGCGAAGTCACCAGCTGGAGGCTTGTCCGCTTATCGGTAGGACAATTCCGCAGGCGTCTTTCCATAGCTCGATACCGCAATGGCCTTGCATTATGCGACAGCCAAATCGCGGCAGCAGGCTCTTTTGAAATGGATATGGCAAAGCCCCCGAATTCCACAATGTAAGCGATTTTTAAAAATGTTCTTGCCACCGAGTTCAGGCTCCGTTATATTATCCCTTGCGCGCTTGCGCACCCTTGATCGGGCGTTTAGCTCAGGGGGAGAGCGCTTCCCTGACACGGAAGAGGTCAGAAGTTCAAATCTTCTAA
>CABUMZ010000122.1 GCA_902492825.1 uncultured Collinsella sp. | reverse complement strand
TCAATGCCCTCCTCTTTCACGTCACCTTGCTCGCTTAGGGGCGTTTTCGCTTTCCGCTCTCTACCTGCGGCATTGTCGTTGCCGGCACTTGTTCGGCACTTGGGGACGTTCTTTTTGTGCCGGCAGGTGGGGACACTCCTTTGCTAGAAGATCTGGCGCAGGTCTCCTCGGTTGAGGGCTTCGTTGAAGAGGTGCTTGAACACCACGCTGCCGTGCAGGCCATCGTGCTCGAACTCGTTGGTCACCCAGGCGTGCGAGTTGCCCACGCGGCTGAGCGTATCGAGCTGCAGGCCCGAATCGACGTACATGTCGTCGAAATACACCGCGGCCTGGAGCGGCACCTCGTTGCAGGCCAGGCGCTGCGGGTCGTAGATCTTGTCCCAGCTGGTGTCTTCCATCAGCAGGTCCATGGCAGGCTTAAACGGCTTAAGCTCGGGCATCTGCTCGAACATCCACGGGAACATGGCCTCGCCGGTAAACATGAGCGGGCGCGCGAGGGTGTCGAACTCGGCGCGGTGAGCCTTCTCTTCAGCCGCGGCCCAGCCAATGGGCATAGTGTCACCGTCGGCGTATATGAACTCCTGCAGCGTCCAGTACAGCGGATTCGTGCGCGTGTTGGTGCGCTCGAAGGCGCGCATCAAAAAGCTGTCAGATACCGAGGCGTCGCAGGTCAGCGTGCCGTCGCCATCAACAAAAGCATGATCGATAATCCAATGCATGCGTTCAAAGCTCGGCTTCATGCCAAAGTCGCTGCCCATGAGCTGTAGGCGCTCGGCTGTCATCGGCGAGCCGTCGGGTAGCACGGGCTTCTGAGCCTCGAGCGCATCGGCCAGGGCTGCCACGCGCTCGACGTCAGCGGGGTAGCGGTCATAATACTGCTGCGTCTTGGCGGCCATGCGCGGGAAGGTGTGCGCGTAGACCTCGCGTGCGCTCGCCGGCACGTGGGGGATTCCGCCGCAGGTAAAGCTCGCCGCCACGCCCTCGGGGAAGAGCGACAGGTAGCTCAGCGTCAAAAAACCGCCGTAGCTTTGGCCGAGCGTGACCCACGGCTTGCCGCCAAAGCCCACCAGTCGCAGGTATTCAAAATCGCGCACGATGGAGCTGGCGAGGTGGCGCTTGAGGAAGTCCGCCTGCGAGCGTGCTGTATCGGCGCCAGCGGCCGTTGCGCGATCACCCAGTGCCTTGATCGTGCGTCCGTCCACGCAGCTACTGCGTCCGGTGCCGCGCTGGTCGGGAAGGACCACGCGGAAGTGCTTGACGGCCTCCTCGATCCAGCCGTCGCTTGTGGGCGACAGCGGACGCGGGCTCTCGCCGCCGGGGCCGCCCTGCAAAAACAGGAGCAGCGGCAGATCGTCGTTGATGCGGTCGGGTGCGCAAACCACGCGGTAGAAGAGCTTGATGCTCTCGGGCGCGCCGGCGATGGGTGCCGGCATAGCGCCGCGGCGCATGGTGCTGCCGACGGCCAGAAGCATCGGCTCTAGGCCGCGCCAGTCAAGGGGGACGTCGATGCTGTGGTCCTCGACGTAAAGGCCGGGAACGTGGTATGAAGTGATGAGGGCCATGTGAGTCTTCCGTTCGTTGCGGTGTTTCGGGTTGACCAATTCTACCGCCGCGGGCGAGGCCATGCGCAAATCGGCTACCATGGTTGCAAACTTCTAGGAGAAAGGGCCGCCCATGTCGGTCGATATAGCCACGTATGTCCACGATCTTGCCGTTGCCGCCAAGGCAGCGTCGGCCTCGCTTACCGCGGCGAGCAACGAGCAGCGCCAGGAGGCCGTGCGCGCCATGGCCGCAGCACTGCGCAACGGTGTCGACTCCATCGTCGCTGCCAACGAGCTCGATATGTCCGCTGCGCGCGATGCGGGCACCTCAGCGGGGCTCCTCGATCGCCTGCTGCTGACGCCCGAGCGCGTCGAGGGCATGGCCGCCGGCCTGGAAAAGCTCGCCGAGCTGCCCGATCCCGTCGGCCGCGTGCTCGACCACCGCGTGCTTGCAAGCGGCGTGGACCTGACCCGTGTGAGCGTGCCGCTGGGCCTGGTCGCTATGGTCTACGAGGCGCGCCCCAACGTGACGGCCGACGCCGCGGGCATCTGCATCCGCACCGGCAACGCCTGCATTCTGCGCGGCGGCTCGCTGGCCTATCACTCGTGTGCCATGATTTCTGAGCTGCTGGCCGATGCGCTCGAGGCCAAGGGCTTCCCGCGCGAGGCCGTGTCGATGATCGAGTCCACCGACCGCGAGGCCACTGGCGAGCTCATGAAGCTCCGCGGCATTGTCGACGTACTCATTCCGCGCGGCGGTGCAGGCCTGATCCAGCGCTGCGTGCGCGGGTCGCTCGTTCCGGTTATCGAGACGGGCACGGGCAACTGCCACATCTACGTGCATGAATCCGCCGACTTTGATAAGGCGCTCAACATTATCGTTAATGCCAAGACCCAGCGCGTAGGCGTGTGCAATGCCGCCGAGTCGCTGCTGGTCGACCGTGCTGTGGCCGATGCGTTTTTGCCTGCGGTCGTTGCCGTGCTGCACGACCACGGCGTGCTCATTCACGGCGACGAGGTCACGTGCGCCGCGTGCGCCGACGCCGGCTTTGTAGAGGGCGATGACTACGTCCCCGCGACTGAGGAGGACTGGGGTCGCGAGTACCTGGCGCTCGAGATGAGCGTGAAGGTCGTGGCAAACGAGGACGAGGCCATCGCACACATCAACCGCTACGGCACGATGCACTCCGAGGCCATCGTTGCCGAGGACACGGATGCTTGCGAGCGCTTCCTGGATGCGGTCGATGCCTCGGCCGTGTACGCCAACGCCAGCACGCGCTTCACCGACGGCGGCGAGTTTGGCCTGGGCGCCGAGATCGGCATCTCGACCCAAAAGCTCCACGCCCGCGGCCCCTTCGCCGCCGAGGCCCTCACCACCTACAAATACAGGCTCCGAGGCACCGGTCAGGTCCGCCCCTAACGCCCGCGCAAAGAAAAACCACCACAAAGGTGCCTGTCCCCTTTGTGGTGGTTATTTAGGTGAAGCGGCAGGTTAGGCCTGGAAGGTATCGCGATCGGGCGCGAAGGACTGCATGGCCGCGATGGTGCGGTCAAAGAGCTCGGGGAGCTCCCAGCCGAGCATCTCGGCGCCCTGCGAAATCACGTCGCGCGAGCAGCCGGCGGCAAAGCGCTTGTCCTTGAACTTCTTCTTGAGCGACTTGGTCGTAAAGTCCATAACGCTCTTGCTCGGGCGCATGATGACGGCGGCGCCGATCAGGCCGGTGAGCTCATCGCAGGCAAACAGGATCTTTTCCATCTGCAGCTCGGGTTTGGGCAGCGAGGTGTTGAAGTCCGACGTGTGCGTCTGGATGGCGCGAATGAGCTCGGGAGACGCACCTTCGCCCTCAAGAATCTCGGCAGCATAGATGGTGTGGTTCATGGGGTCGTCCTCATGCTCCTCCCAATCCAGGTCGTGCAGCAGACCGACGATGCCCCAAAACTCCTCGTTCTCGGGGTCGAACTCGCGCGCAAAGTAGCGCATAGTGCCCTCGACCGTCTCGCCATGGGTGATGTGGAACGGGTCCTTGTTGTGCTCGTTGAGCAGTTCGAACGCGCGGTCGCGGGTGATTCCGGCGGTAAGCGGCTCTGCCATAAGAGACTCCTTGTGCTCGTGGGTATCGATGAGAATGAATACTACTAGAACAAGAAAACCACCACAAAGGTGCCTGTCCCCTTTGTGGTGGTTTTTGGCGCGGTTGGGTTAGTTGAGGGCAGCTTGGGCTAGGCGGGCTTCAGCGTCCTCCTCGGTGACGCCCAAGGCCACAGCGAACTCCTCGATGGAGCGGCGCTTGGCTTCCTTGAGTACGCGCATGTAGTAGGAGCTGGGCTTTTTATCAGCTTCCTCGGCCTGGCGAATGCGGTGCATCATGGTCTTTGCCACGCGGACCGTCTCGGGCGCACCCAGCTTGAGCTGCTGCTTAAAGTGCGTCTCTTCAAGTGAGCTGTTGCGCTCGGTAAAGGTGTCGCACTCCAGCTCGTCGTAGTGGCTCAGCAGGTGCTCGGCATCTTGCTGAGAGATGGCGGCGTGCAAACGGTCGGCCTGCGCCACGGGGTACATGAGGATCGTCTGCGCGTGTCCCTGCTTGGTCTCGAGCAGCAGCATGGGCTGCGGTGTGTCGTCCCTAAAACCGACGACGGTGCAGACTCCCTGACCCGGATGAATGACGTGTTGACCGATTGAGAACATGCTACCTCCAACTTATACGAATTTACGTATGTCTAGAATAACACGCTGACGTGCGCAAATCCTCACTTTATGCAGGAAAAGCACACAACTCTGATAGGTAAGAGTATTCGATAAAAGACGCAGCTCATTCACACCTTTATGCATTTTCAACGCGTGCATAATTTGCAGGCAGACTGGCATCTTTGAGTGACTCCATACAAGCTGTAGTCAATTTTGTGCATATGCAATATCTATTAGCTTTACCCTGCGACAGTAGCTACCGCTTGTGATAGAGTGCTACAAACTCTGGCTTTTGCCCTACGAGTGACCAAGAGCTCGGGGGCTTTAACACAAGGAGGACCTATGCCCGAGAAGATTGAAGAGCTGGTACGCGCTGCGCTTGCTGCGGCCCAGGAGGCCGGCGACCTTTCCGCATTTGAACTTGACGATTGCGCCATCGAGCGACCGGCTGACACTTCTCATGGCGAGTGGACCTCCACCATGGCCCTGAAGTCCGCCAAGCTGGCTCACTGTGCCCCGCGCAAGATCGCCGAGGCCGTCGTTGCCCATATGCCCGAGGACCCCGCGATCGAGAAGGTCGAGATCGCAGGCCCCGGCTTCATCAACTTCTACCTCTCCGTCGCCGTCAAGAATGCCATCTTTGGCGAGGCCCGCGAGAAGGGCATGGACTTCGCTAAGTCCAACGTCGGTGGCGGCTTGAAGACCCAGGTCGAGTTCGTCTCTGCCAACCCCGTCGGCCCCATGCACATCGGCCACGGCCGCTGGGCCGCTCTGGGCGACTCGCTCTGCCGCGTCATGGACCACGCCGGTTACGACATCCAGCGTGAGTTCTACATCAACGACCACGGCTCTCAGATGAACACCTTCGGCAACTCCATCAGCACGCGCTATATGCAGCTTGCCGACATCATCGCCAAGCAGGGCGTGGATATCGACGAGGCTCACAAGATCTTGATCGCCGACCGCGACGCCTTTGTTGCCGACGAGAACGACGAGCATCCCGAGACCCATCCGTATCAGGACAACTTTGCCGAGACCCTGGGCAAGGACTCCTACGGCGGCGACTACATCATCGACGAGGCTGCTGAGTTCTGGCGCACCGACGGCGATAAGTGGGTCGACG
>CABUMZ010000121.1 GCA_902492825.1 uncultured Collinsella sp. | reverse complement strand
ATGATCTTGAGCAGGGTCGACTTGCCCATACCGTTGGGGCCCACGACGCCGATCTTGGCACCGGGGTAGAAGCTCAGGGTCACATCGTCAAGGATTACCTTGTCGCCATGGGCCTTACGAGCCTGATACATCTGATAAATGAACTCCGCCACAGTCATTTCTCCTTATCTAGCTGCGGAAATCTTCTCCCCCTCTCCGTTTTGGAAAAAGCGGAGAGGCAGTCCGCACGTTCTAATAAAAAGGGGCATGGTTGCCCACACCCCCTAATACTACCTGGGAAAAGTCCCCCGGAACATACTATGAACTGCGTACGCTAGTTTTCCGCAACCTTAACGAGCGGCTCGCCGCGATTTGCGCCATAGCAGATACGAGTAGACGTAGACGGCTCCGACCGAACCAAACGCCAGAACCGCAATCACCGCGGCGACGACTTCACTCGAAAGCACCGCACCTGCCACGCCCATCACAATCAGGCCAACACCCAGCACCATAAAGCAGGCACCGCCAAAGCGCTGCGTACGGCGCCAGTTCTCGGGATCGGCAAGCGCCCAGGGCGTCTTGATACCGAGCGTATAGTTCTGCTTCACACGCGGCAAGTAGTTGCCTACGCCGATGAACAGCAAACCGATAGCACCGGAAATCAGCACGTTGACCGAACCGACCGCCGGCACCACGCCCCAGACCGTAAGCTCTCCCAGCCAGCTTATGGCGCACATGAACAAGGTAAAGGCGATTACGAAGCCCTGGTAGAACTTGCCCGAGGTTCGATATGCCTCACCTTTGGGGTCGATGCGCGGCACCACGCAGAACATTGCGAGAAGCGCCAGAGGCAGCACGCCGAGCGCGGAGGCCATCCAGCTAGGACCCCAACCGTCGACGGCGCCGTTCGCGCCCCAGTGCGTGGGAATCTGCGCAGGCAAGCTCGGCATCACCATGAGGTGCGCTACGACATTGGCGACGCACAGAGCGACCAGCACAATCCACACGCGCGACGATACCCCCGTGGGGTGAATGCCCTTGTTTTCGTTATTCATCCTTATCACCTTCCGTGTTTGTAAAGCCCATAAACCAGCCAATCAAATCCTGCATGACGGTGGTGTTTAAGCTGTATACGATGTTTTGGCCATGGCGCTCGTCGGTCACCAACCCGGCGCTTTTGAGCGTCGCCAAGTGATGGCTGAGCGACGGCTTGCTGATGTCAAAATGCTCGGCAAGCTCCCCGGCCGTGCAATTGCCCTCGCGCAGCAGTTCCAAAATGCGCCGCCGCGTCGGATCGGCCAGCGCTTTAAAACCCTCTCCCGGCATAAGACCTCCTCTCATCATCTCTCATGACGCGCACACTATACTCGATATTTAGATGTTTGTCTAACTATATAATCTTGTACTCAAAAAAATAGCCGCCTCCGCGTAATGCGAAGGCGGCCACTTCTCACGCTACAAACGTGTTTTGGAGTTGGCTAACCCGCGGCAACGGGCGCCATCTGCTTCAATCTTATGCGAATCCCGATCCCATTTCAACAAACCCCGAGGGTTCAAATGGAATCGTAATAATACCTATAATGGCGATAGCTAAAACACGACCTGCTTCCCCATCGGAGGATATTTATGACCGAAACCACTGCCGCAGCCGCCATCGAGACACGCGACACCAAGCTCGAGATCATCATGGGCCGCGAGGCACTCGATAAGCTCGCCGATGCTACGGTGCTGGTGCTCGGCTGCGGAGGCGTGGGCTCCAACTGCTGCGAGGCACTCGCCCGCGGCGGCATCGGTCATTTCGTCATTCTGGACAAGGACATCATCGCGCCCAGCAATATCAATCGCCAGGCCATCGCCTTTCACAGCACCATCGGCAAGCGCAAAGTGGACGTGATGGATGCCATGATTCGCGATATCAATCCCGCCGCCACCGTCATCAAACGCACCGAATACTTGCTGAGCGACAACATCGATGATTTCTTCGCGAGCGTTTTGGAGCAGACGGAGGGCAAGATCGACTACGTCGTCGACGCCATCGACACCATCTCGGCCAAGCTCACCATTGCCAAATATGCTCAGGACCGCGACATTCGTTTGGTTAGCTCCATGGGCGGGGCCAACAAGCTCCATCCCGAGTGCCTCCGCTTTGCCGACATTTTCGATACGGTACGTGACCCCATGAGCCGCATTATGCGCAAAGAATGCAAGAAGCGCGGCATCAAGAGCCTGCATGTACTGTTTAGCTGCGAGGAATCGGTTAAGACACAGCCCCGCGACCCTTCCAACATCCATGAGCGAACCGAGCTCGGAACCGCCAGTTTTATGCCGCCCATCATGGGTCAGATGATCGCCGGCGAGGTTATCCGCCAGATCAGTGGCCGCGGCACCGAGCGCGTACGCTCCGATGGCCAGCGCCTAGACTAGTGGAGCGTGTCGAGATGGGGCCCCGGTTATTTGATGCACACTGCCATCTTGATTTGATGACTTACCCGAATGCTGTTGCCGACGAAACTGCGGCTATAGGGCTGGGGGTCTTTGATTGCGGGGTCGACCCATGCGACTTCGCGGCAGCAAAAAAGCGGGCCAGCCGCTACCCAAACATTATCGCTGGCGTTGGGCTCCACCCCTGGTGGCTCACCGACGGCCGCTGTGGTCCTGCCGAAGTCAATCTGCTTTGCGAAGTTGCTGCCCAAGAGCGCTACATCGGCGAGGTCGGGCTCGACTTTTCCGCTCGTTTTGCCGGAAGTGAGCCGCTACAAATACAGGCATTTGACCGGCTCTGCGATACACTCGTGCAGCATCCTCTTACCGGACGCGTGATATCAATTCACGCCGTTCGTTCAGCAGGAGCCGTACTGGACGTCCTCGAATCGCATGGACTACTCATCCCAAACTCCGACTCCCCCGCTATCATCTTCCACTGGTTTAGCGGCACCTCGGACGAACTCGCCTGCGCGCGCGATGCAGGCTGCTATTTTTCCGTCAACGAACGCATGCTCGCGTCTAAACGAGGACGCGAATACGCACGACAGATTCCACTCGATCGTTTACTGCTCGAGACCGATGCACCAGCGGAGGCAAACACAGAAATAAGCGCACAGTCACTCATCAGATCGCTCGAAAGCGCCTCAGAACACGTCGTCTCGCTCAAAAAATGCGACGCAAAGCATATTGAGTCGGCGGTTTTAGCGAATGCACACTCTGTTTTTAGCCTTCGCTAACCCCTGTGGGCAAAAATGCCAAGGGACATGCGAATCGCACAACGCAGCCCCTATTGGAAGGCAGTACAATTCGGCAGCATTACACCAATTCGTGCATGAGATCACGGTTGCGTGCATACAATTCGTCAAAGATATGACGGCGCGACGCATATAACTCGTGGGCAGCCATATCGGGCACGATTGTTTGTGCAACGCCAAGGACTTGGGCGAGCTCATCCCACGATGCATAGGCGCCACCTGCGAGAGCTGCCATGATGGCATCACCGAAGCATGCGCCCACCGTAACCTTGGCAACCGAGACCTCGCGCCCACATACGTCGGCGATAGCCTGCATCCAAACTGGATTCTTGGTTCCACCTCCGACAAGCATAATGCGCCCAATTGGCAGTCCATGCTCTCGCTCGATAATGTCGACATGGGATGCAACGGTATACGCGACGCCTTCCAAGGCGGCGCGAACCATATGGGCTCGCGTATGCCTTCCGGTCAGGCCAAAGAAGACGCCACGCGCCTCGGGATCGTTGAGCGGAGTACGCTCCCCCGCAAAGTACGGCAGACACAGGAGCCCATCGGCACCCGGCGCCACATCGGCGGCATCATGCGCCATAACCGAATATGCATCGGGGCCACCGTGGCCCTCGGCCTCCACGGCGTCGCGATACAGCTCTTGGCGCAGCCACGATGTGAGCGCACCCGCTGTATTGGTCCCCGCGCAGATCCCGTAAGTTCCGGGAATGATAAACGTCCCTGGCCACAGGCGGGCATCATCGACCATATGATCGGCTAGGTAGATGAAATACGCCGTGCTCCCCAACTGAACCATCATATCGCCGGGACGGAATACACCCGTCGAAATGGCCTCGGCACCAGAGTCGCCCGTTCCCACTAAGACAGGTGTCCCCGCCGCGAGCCCCGTCGCCTCAGCCGCACGTTGCGTAATCACCCCGGCAATATCAGTAGCCGACATTACCTCCGCCATCTGGTCAGGCCGGCAGAAACGAGCACATTCCCGAGCATCAACCTTCCAAGTGTAGCGGTCGTATAGGGGAAGAAAATCCTCCGCCAAATAACGGTCCACCGTAAAACGCCCCGTCAACTTTGCGCATAGAAACGATGACGCCGTCAGGAACTTCGCGGCACGTTCGTGCACCTCGGGCATATTCTCCTTAAACCACAAGATCTTGGGAGCAATATCTGACGAACAGGGATCGTGCCCGAAAAGCTCGCGTGCGCGATCTGACCCATATTCGGAAAGGAGTTCGTCAATCTGCGGCTTCGAACGTGCATCGACCCCATACAAAATCGCGGGCGCCAGCGCGTTGCACTCGGTATCGACCGGCACACAGTCGCAACCCAATGCGGAAAGGCCCACGCATCCGATCTGTGCCGCGTTAACCCCCGATCGCGCCACCAGCTCGCGCGACAAGCGGCAAAAATCGCCCCACCAAACTGCCTCCGCATCATGCTGGTACCATCCGTCACACGGGTTGTCCGTCTCATGTCCACAAGAGGCTTGGCAAACGATGTTGCATCGATCATCGATTAAAACGCCTTTAGAGGCGCTTGTCCCAATATCAATACCCAGATAGAGCGCCATAGGTGCCTACTCCCCTCGCGCCGTACGAGCGGCAGCCATAAAACGAGTTACCCGCTCAACATCAACCGGGGCATCCAGCTTTCCGTCGCGCTTTAAGCACGTGCCGACAAACGCGCCATCGTAGTGAGCAAATACGTCAGCCACGGTATTTTCGCGACAGCCAGTGCCACATACCACGGGTACTTCGCCAACACGCTCGCGGACTTCATCGGCAAGCTCGCGCGAAGCGCCACGACCGGCAGCCGAACCGCCGATGACCATCGCATCCGGCAGGCAATTAAAGAGAAGTGAATCGGCAATGTCCGCAGTCGTGCGGTCGTTGAGATAAACCTCCCCCTCGCTCGTGATGAAGTGAAAAAGCTTGAGGTCGTCCAAGCGCAGCGCCGCCTTGCGACGCATGGTGTGAGCGAAATCTCGGTTAATCAGCCCGAGATCACCGGCCCAGGCACCGCAAAAATTGCAGCGCGTGAACTGCGCGTCGACGGCAGCGCACAGCTCGATTGTGGCATCGCCATCGTAAATAGCCTCAGCTCCCCAAGGAGTCGACAGATCATGGGACAGAGCCCCGATTACAAAGCCCATCGATGCAAGGGTTGAGGGAGAAACGTGCTGCTCATAGGGT
>CABUMZ010000120.1 GCA_902492825.1 uncultured Collinsella sp. | reverse complement strand
GGCAACCTCGCGCGCGGCGCCCGACTGGGCGGCAGGATTGGCGATGATGAGCGTGCGACCAAAATCAGTTGCGTGCATGGGGCGACTCCCGGCGTGTGACATGACAGTGCGGTCGCGCTCAGGTCGAATTGCCCCTGATTGTGGCTGCACGGCGAATACTTACGTCTACTCTATCAGGTCGTTGTGGCGCTCGATAGCATCCGCTACCGTACCGCCCTCATCCACAATAAGCGAACGGCGCTTGGGTGAGATGATGCGCTGGGCGGGGTACACGCCGCGGTGCCCGCCGGTTAGGTAGCTGATAAAGGCCACGATGACAAAGAACCCGGCGGCCGTGCCGTGGAACAGGTCGATGGCCATCATGCAGGTGGTGATGGGCACGTTGAGGCCGGCACAGAACACGCCGAGCATGCCGAGAGCCGCCAGAAAACTGGGATCGAGCCCGGTAAGGCAGCCGATCCAGCCACCGAGTGCCGCACCGATGCCAAACAGGGGCGTGACCTCGCCGCCTTGGAAGCCCGCGCCCAGGGTAAGCGCTGTGACGACCAACTTGATGGCTGCGTCCGCCAGGGTGGTGTTGCCGGCAAATCCGGCGCCGGAAAGCCACGTGGACAGGCCGGCGTAGTCCCAGGCGTCGAGGAGGGCATAGGCGGCCAAAACCACGAGTGCGCCTATGAGTGCGCGAACGAGGTAATTGGTGATAAAGCGACCGTACAGGCTCTTGACGGTTCGAACCGACCAGGCAAAGAGGCGTGCCGTCAGGCCGAAGATAATGGCGCTGATGACTACGATGACAACCGTCCGAGGTGCCATGGCGGGAACGCTGGCGATGACATTCGCCTCGTACTCGGTTCCCAAGGCAAGCGACGTAAAGTAGCCGGTAAACGAGGCGACCAGGCAGTAGATGCCCGCCGTGTAGTCGATCTTGCCGATAAAGCACATCTCCATGCCAAAGAAAGCTCCGGCAAGGGGCGAGCCAAATACGGCGCCAAAGGCCGACGAGATGCCGGCGAGCATGAGGTCGTGGTGGTCATGCTTTTTGAGGTGGGCGAGGCTCGAGATGTTGCTGGCGATGGTGCCGCCAATCTGCACCGCGGCTCCCTCGCGACCGGCCGATCCGCCCGTGAGGTGCGTGAGCGTGGAGCAGACGAAGGTGAGGACGGCCATGCGCATATGGATGAGGCGTGTGCCCAGAGCGGAGTCGATGACCAGGTTGTTACCGCGTTTGGCGGCAAGACCGTGGTTTTTGTACACCCATGTGGTGGCAACGCCCACAACGGGAAGCAGCGCGTAAATCCACGCATGGTGCTCGCGATAGTCGGTCGCGATATTCAACGAGGCCAAAAACGCCCAAGCGGCAATGCCCATGGCAAGCGAGACGATGACGACGAGTACGAGCAACTTGGCGCTCGCGAGTAGGTTGCGGGCGTTGCGGCGCGTGTCGGCAGCCAAGAGATGCTCGGAGCGGGTTAGTTGATGCCTGCCTGCCGTGATGACGTCGTTCAGGGAGAAAAAGCCGCCGTCGTCGAGCGACTGGGGATGGTCTTGCGCCTCGTTTGCGCTTTCGGGTTTGTCGTTATGAGTCATACGTTCCTCTTTTAGGTTGCAACGCAAGCATTATAAAACGCGGTAAACGCGACGAGCCGGTGGGTTGGTTTCGATTCTGTTTCGTGGCTTGCGGCCGACAGGTGTATTTGCGGGTACAGGCCAAGTCGCGGTCGTGCGTCTGGGGATTATACTGAGACAAGCATAAAGAATCGGCGCCCCTGTTGTGCGCCGTGGCATTAAGAGGTGCATATGGCAGAGAAACTCATTCCGCTGGAGGACGCGCAGTCGATTGTTCTGTCGCACGTTGCTCCGACCGATCTCGTCGAGATTCCCGTGTGGCAGGCCACCGGTCTTCCCTTGGCCGAGGACGCGGTGGCCGACATCGACATCTCGCCGTTTGCCAACAGTGCTATGGACGGATATGCCGTGCGCTCGGCGGACTTGGCGCAGGCGTCTGGCGAGGCGCCGGTGACGCTCGACGTTATCGGACACGAGGCTGCGGGACATGTGTTTGAGGGCGTAATCGGCGCGGGCGAGACGGTCCGCATCATGACGGGCGCGCCGGTACCCGAAGGTGCCGATGCCGTGTTGAAGTACGAGATCGTCGATGTACTCGACGGTGACGGCAACGAGGGCTCGCGTGTGAGGTTCTCGGCGCCGGCCAAGGTGGGGGAGAACGTTCGCTCTGCCGCCGAGGAGGCCCATGCCGGCGACGTCGTAATGCGCGCCGGTGAGGTTGTGGCTCCGGCCGGCGCCGGCCTGCTGGCAAGCGCCGGTTACGCGAGCGTGAAGGTCCATGCCGCTCCGCGCGTGGGCATTATCTCGCTGGGCACGGAGCTGGTCGCGCCGGGTGAGCTGCCGGCGCGCGGGCAGATTCGCGACTCCAACTCGTCGGCGTTGATGGCCGAAGCGCTCGATGCCGGCGCCGAGCCCGTGTTCTACGGCATTGCGCCCGATGATGAGCAGGCGATTGCCGAGCTGGTGCATCGCGCCGTGCAGGAGTGCGATTTTGTCATTACGAGCGGTGGTGCCTCGGCGGGCGATTACGACTACGTGACGGCGCTCGTCCGGCGCGAGGGCGAGGTGCTGTTCGATCGCATCTCGATGCGTCCGGGCAAGGCCATCACGTTTGGCTTGCTCGGGTGTAAGCCCTACCTGGGGCTTTCAGGCAATCCGGCCGCGGCGTACGTGGGCTTTGAGATGCTCGCCCGTCCGGCGATTCGCAAGATGCGCGGCTTTTCCGAGGGTGCGCGTCCCGTGCAGCAGGCGACGCTCACACACGGCGTGAAGAAGCGCCAGGACCGACGCTTCTTCGATCGCGCCACGGTTTCGCGCGACCCCGAGACCGGTGAGTTGTTGGTGACCGAGGCCAAGACGCAGAATTCGGCGCTGCTCGGCACGATGCAGCGGGCCAACAGCCTGCTGCGTATTAACGAGGGTCCGTGCGACCTTGCGGCGGGCGATGTCGTGGACGTTGTTCGCGTCGACCTGCCCGAGGGAACGGTGTTGTAGGAGGAAGACTATGGAGTTGAAGATTTCGATCGTGACGTGCTCGGATACGCGCGACCTTGCCCAGGACGAGGCGGGCGCTGCCCTCGAGGAGCTCATCGTGGCGCAGGGCTGGACGGTCGCCTCGCATGTGGTCGTGCGCGACGACGCCAGCGAGATCGGTGATGCCATTGTGGAAGCCGCCGATGAGTGCCACGCCAATGTCGTGCTCACCTGCGGCGGCACGGGGCTTTCGATGCGCGATGTGACGCCCGAGGCGACGCGTGCCGTCTGCGACCGCGATGTGCCGGGTATTGCCGAGGCAATCCGTGCATACTCCATGACTAAGACGCGCCGCGCCATGCTCTCGCGCGCCATGTGCATGCAGCGTGGGCATACGCTTGTCATCAATTTTCCGGGATCTACGAAAGCGGCCCGCGAAAGCTGGGAGGCCGTGAGCGATCAGCTGGAGCATGCGGCCCAAATGACGGCGGGCGGCGGGCACACCAAATAAGCGCACTACCTGCGGCGGAGCGACCTTACGGGCTGCTCCGCCTTTTTTATGCAGCGACGGCGGGGCCGTTTCGTGGTTATCGGTAAAAGATAATTATCAGGCGAGAAATATTTATCGCAAACATTATTCGCACGAAAATATAATCTAATTACAGAATAAAGCCCGTGGCGGGGTGCCCGGGCGTCGCTTTCGAAAGGGTTGAACATGTTCGATATGGTTTCTCGCCGCGGTTTCGTCTCGCTTTCTGCTGCCGCTGCCGCCGGCCTTGGCCTTGCCGGCTGCTCGGGCAACAAGACGTCCGAGCCGGCCGGATCCGATGCCGGTTCTGCTAAGGCATCTTCCAAGAAAGCTGTCGAGTTGCAGGTCTTTGCTGCCAACTCGCTCGAGAAGGCTCTGCCCGAGGTTCAGGAGCTCTACACCGACCAGACCGGTACCACGTTTGCCGACACGCAGTTTAAGGCGTCCGGCGACCTTGTCGAGCAAATGCGCGCCGGTGCCGCCGTCGACGTGCTTATCACGGCCTCCAAGGGCACCATGGATGACGCCGAGGACGGCGAGCTCGTCGACGCCGACACCCGTGAGGACATGTTCGTCAACGACCTCGTGATCATTCGCGCCGAGGGCTCCGATACTAAGGTCGAGGCCATCGCCGACGTCGCGAATCTGGACGGTAAGATTGCCATCGGCGACGCCAAGACCGTCCCCGCCGGCAAGTACGCCAACCAGGCGCTGGCTTCCGTGGGCCTCTATACCGGTACCGAGGGCGACGACGGCGAGTACGCGCCCGAGCTCGCCGACAAGGTAGCCCTGGCCGACAAGGTCGGCACCGCTGCGTCTTACGTCTCTACAGGCGACTGCGTGGCGGGTTTTGTCTACAGCTCCGACATCTTCCGCTACGACGGCATCGAGGAGGCCTTCGTGTGCTCCGAGGACTCGCACAAGCTCATCGTGTACCCGGGTGCTGTCGCCGATGGCTCCGAGCACGCCGACGAGGCCAAGGCGTTTATCGACTTTTGCCTGTCCAACAAGAAGGCTCAGAAGATTTGGGCTAAGTACGGCTTTGAGCTTTCCGCGTAGTGCGGCTTGGCGCGATAATTCCATCGTTTTGTGTTTCACTCCGTCCTTGTATTCGCTTGGAGCTTTTCGTGCTTAATAGATTTCGCATGCTTGTCGCCTGTGCTTTGATCTTCGCGCTTTGCTGGGTGCCGGGATTTGCGTTTGCTGGGGACGCTGAGGACGGGGCCCAGGTTGCTGCGACCGCTCATGGGCTTTCCTATGGGATCGAGGGTTTTGAGCGGTTGGCCAAGGGGACCGCTCGTGCCATGGAGGGCCAGCCTGAGGGCTACCGGTTTCCCGTTGACGAGGACGTGGACCTTGTAGTGGCGCCTGCTGCCGATCGCGTTGTGGTGTGGATATCGCCCAAGGCGGTCGAGAAGTATGGGTTGGATCCGCAGGATAACGAGTGCGTATCGGGTCTCAAGGCCCTCGTCTGTAAGCTCGACAGCGCAAACTGCATGGGAGGTGCGCAGCTAGGGGACGTGAATCTTCCTTGGTATGTCACGGCGGAAACAACGTTTGATGCCGGTGGGTATACCTATGGCTTTGACGAGCGCGGTGCGGATGGGGACCGCTATGTGGTGATTGCATCAGCCTCGGGTGATGCCAAGGGCGGCGCGCGTTGGCTTGATAGCGCTCAAATGGTAGAGGCGTCGTCTGTCATGTTGCGGGATGAGCAAGGGCCCTTGACCTCTCTGGTCTCCTTTTTGGGCGACATCGACTATCGCCCGTTTTGGGTGTCCATTAAAACGAGCGGCCTTGCCCTGGTGATCTCCCTTGCGCTGGGCCTGTTCGCCGCGTGGAAGACCATGGGTACCTCGAGTCGCATCAAGGGCCTG
>CABUMZ010000119.1 GCA_902492825.1 uncultured Collinsella sp. | reverse complement strand
CCGCCGTCAGGACAAGGCCGTGACCATCAAGTTTGGTGGCCACGTTGAGGGCTTTGAGGAGAACGGCCGCACGTTCTACCGCACGGTGGACACGCAGGATATCCTGGCCGTCCCCTATGACATCCCTGTTGTGGGCTATGCCGCCGAGACCGTCAACAAGCTGCGCGTCTGGGCTGCCGAGCCGGTCGAAGAGCACTTCAATCTGGAGGCCTTCAACCGCGGAGACTATGCCCTGGCCGATGCCGAGCGTGCCGAGGCCGAGGCCATCAGCGCCATCCTCTACCCCAACGACGCCGGCGAGCACGGTCGACTGCTGCGCCTGAAGCAGGAGTACCTGTTTGTCTCGGCCGGCATCTACAGCCTGCTCGACACCTTTGAGAAGGAGCACGGCGAGAACTGGGAGCTGCTGCCGCAGTTTGTGGCCATCCACACCAACGACACGCACCCCGCCATGTGCGGCCCCGAGCTCATGCGCATCCTCATCGACGAAAAGAAGCTCGAGTGGGACGACGCCTGGAATATCGTGACGCAGGTCGTGAGCTACACCAACCATACTATCCTTCCCGAGGCTCTGGAGAAGTGGCCCATCGGCACGTTCTCCAAGCTCCTCCCCCGCGTGTACCAGATCATCGACGAGATCAGCCGTCGTTGGCACGAGTCGTTCGACACTACGCAGGAGGGCTGGCAGGAGCGTCTGCGCCAGACCGCCATTCTGTGGGACGGCGAGATTCGCATGGCCAACCTGTCCGTGATCTGCAGCCACAGCGTCAACGGTGTGGCCAAGATCCACTCCGACATCATCAAGAACATCGTGCTCAAGGACTTCTATGCCCTTACGCCCGAGAAGTTCAACAACAAGACCAACGGCATCTCGCACCGCCGCTTCTTTGCCGAGGCCAACCCCACCTACGCCAAGCTCGTGACCGAGGCCATTGGCGATGGCTGGCTGAAGGACGCCTTTGAGCTGGAGAAGCTCAAGGAGTTTAAGGACGACACCGAGTTCCTGAAGGCCGTAGGCGCCTCCAAGCGCGCCAACAAGGAGCGTCTGGCTGCCTACGTTAAGGCCGAGACCGGTCTGGTCATCGACCCCAATACCGTCTTCGATGTTCAGGCAAAGCGCTTCCACGCCTACAAGCGCCAGCTCATGAACATCATGAAGGTGATGGACATCTACAACCGTCGCATCGCCGATCCCAATTTCCACGTGACGCCGACGACCTTCATCTTTAGTGGCAAGGCAGCCTCGAGCTACACCTTCGCCAAGGAGACCATCCGCCTCATTAACTCCGTGGCCGATGTCATCAACAACGACCCGCGCGTCAACGAGGTCATGAAGGTCTGCTTTATCCCCAACTTCCGCGTGAGCAACGCCCAGCTCATCTACCCTGCCGCCGAGATCTCGGAGCAGATCTCCACGGCCGGCAAGGAGGCCTCGGGCACGTCCAACATGAAGCTCATGATGAACGGCGCCATTACGCTGGGCACCCTCGACGGCGCCAACATCGAGATCGCAGACCTGGCCGGCCGCGAGAACGAGGCCATCTTTGGCCTGACCGCTCCCGAGGTCGAGCAGCTCTGGGCATCCAACAGCTACTTTGCGTGGGATACCCTCAACGGCGACCGCGAGCGTCTGGGCCGTGTGATGGACGAGCTCAAGGACAACACCTTTGCGGGTCTTTCGGGCAACTTCGAGAGCATCTACAACGAGCTTATGAACAACAACGACCCCGACCTGGTCATGGCCGATTTCCGCAGCTACGTTGATGCATGGGAAAGGCTCACCGGCAGCTACGGCGACCAGGAGACCTGGAACCGCAAGGCCCTGCTCAACACCGCCTCGAGCGGCTGGTTCTCGAGCGACCGCACCATTCGCGAGTACCGCGACGAGATCTGGCACGCGTAAAGGCCGCGAGCTCCCTTATGCCAGCACGGCATTATTCAGTGGGCGCGACCAGGCGCCGTGCCCTCCGCTAATGGGTTAGAAACATCGATGACAGAAGGAGAAATCGATGAGTAAGAAAGAATGCATCGCGATGCTCCTCGCAGGAGGACAGGGCAGCCGATTGGGGGCACTCACCCAAAAGATCGCCAAGCCGGCGGTTAGCTTTGGTGGCAAGTTCCGCATTATCGACTTCTCGCTCTCCAACTGCTCCAACTCGGGCATCGACACGGTGGGCGTTCTGACGCAGTATCGCCCCTACCTGCTGCATGCCTATGTGGGCTCCGGCGAGGCGTGGGATCTGGACAGCCGTGACGGCGGCGTGTCAATCCTGCCGCCGTACGAGACGCAGACCGGCGGCGCCTGGTACGCGGGCACGGCCGACGCCATTACGCAGAACCTCGATTACATCAAGGCCAACGATCCCAAGTATGTCCTGATTCTTTCGGGCGATCATCTGTATCGCATGGACTACCGCAAGATGCTCAAGACGCACATTGAGAACAACGCCGACCTCACGGTTAGCGTTATGCCCGTGCCGTGGGAGGAGGCCAGCCGCTTTGGCATCCTGACCACCGACCCCGAGGACGGCCGCATCACCAAGTTCACCGAGAAGCCCGATAAGCCCGATTCGAACCTCGCATCCATGGGCATCTACATCTTCTCGGCCGACGTGCTGATCGAGGCACTCGAGGAGGACGCTCTGGACCAGCGCTCGAGCCACGACTTTGGCAAGGACATCATCCCCAAGCTGCTCGGCGAGGGCAAGCGCCTGTACAGCTACGAGTTCCACGGTTTTTGGAAGGACGTCGGCACTATCGCCAGCTTCCACGAGACCTCGATGGACCTGTTGGGCAACAACCCCGAGTTCGATCTGTTTGACAAGCACTTCCCCATCATGTCCAACATCACCACGCGACCGCCGCACTACATTGGTCCGGATGGTCGCCTGGACGACTGCCTGGTCTCCAACGGCTGCAAGATCTACGGCACCGCTCGCCACTCGATCCTTTCGACCGATGTCATCATCGAGGAGCGCGCCGTGGTCGAGGATTCCGTACTGCTGCCGGGTGCGCACGTTAAGAGCGGCGCGCACATCTGCCGCGCTATTTTGGGCGAGAACTCCACGGTCGAAGAGGGCGTGAAGCTCGGCTCTGTCGATACCACCAAGGATACGGCCGTCGTTGGAAATGACGTCGTTATCGGGAAGGGGGAATGATCCGATGATCAATCGCAAGGCCATCGGTTATATCACCGCTAACTACTCTTCGACCTACGGCAGCGTGCTGCTCAAGGACCGCCCCATCGCGTCCGTCCCGTTTTTGGGTCGCTACCGCCTGATCGACTTTCCGCTGTCCAACATGATGAATGCCGGCATCAAGACCGTCGGTGTCGTCATGCCGGGTAACTACCGTTCCCTGATCGACCACGTGGGCTCGGGCAAGGACTGGGGCCTGGACCGCAAGAAGGGCGGCCTGTTCATGGTGCCTGGCAACGCGTATGGCACCACCAAGGGCGGCATGCGCTTCTTACTGCGCGACATCATCTCCAACAAGACGCTGTTCCAGCGCTCTGACAAGCCCTATGTTGTGATGATGGGCACCAACATCATCTTTAACATGGACCTCAACACCATCATCGACGCGCACGAGAACTCCGGTGCCCAGATGACCGTGGTGTACTGCAAGGCCACGCGCAACGTCGATGACGAGACCAAGCTGCAAATCAACGAGAACGGCCGTCTGACGGGCGTGAGCGCCGGCGTCGTGTACGGCGACAACGCCTCTATGGACTGCTGCATCGTCAACCGCGAGACGCTGCTCGAGATCATCGACCACTACCAGGCTGCCGACTATCTGGACCTGCTCGAGGCGCTACAGGGCGACTTTGGCAACATCGACGTGTGCAGCTATGAGTACAAGGGCGAGGTCGTGGGCGTGTTTAGCGAAAAGTCGCTGTATCGCCGCAGCATGGACCTGCTCGACCAGACCGTGGCCGACCAGCTCTTTGACCCCGAGCGCCCGATCCTGACCAAGGCTCATGACGTGCCGCCTTCGCGCTATGCGACCGGTAGCCACGCGTGCAACTCGATCATCTCGGCCGGCTGCATCATCAAGGGCACCGTGCGCAACTCGATCCTGTCGCGCGGCGTTGTGGTCGAGGAAGGCGCCTCGGTGACCAACTCGATCATCAACCAGAGCTGCGTCATCAAGAGCGGCGCCCGCGTTGAGAACGCCATCCTGGACAAGAACAACGTGGTTCCCACCAACACCGAGCTTCGCGGCACGCCCGAGAACATCCTGGTGCTGGGAAAGGCCCCGTTAACTTCTGATATCACCAACGCGAGCTAGCTTTGGCACCGCAACATCGCTCGTAACATGTAGAATAGCCGCCCGGTTCGCGCCTGGCGGCTATTCTCGAATAACAACATGGGAGACAATATGGCTGATACCAGCAAAAAGATGCAGATCGTGTTTGCCTCGGCCGAGTGCGCGCCGTTTGTAAAGACCGGTGGCCTGGGCGACGTAGCGGGCTCGCTGCCTGCGGCGCTCGTGCGCGCCGGCGCCGAAGTCATCGTGATGGTGCCCAAGTACGCCACCATCAAGGACGAGTACAAGGCGCAAATGGAGCACTTCTCCGACTTTTACGTGAGCCTGGGCTGGCGTAACGAGTACTGCGGTCTCGAGAAGCTCGAGCACGACGGCGTCACCTATATGTTCATCGACAACGAGCGCTACTTTGCGCGCGAATATCCGTACGGCTTCTTTGACGACGGCGAGCGTTTTGCGTTCTTCTCCAAGGCCATCACCGAGAGCCTGCAGCACCTACCGGCCGGCTTTGAGTGCGACATCCTGCACTGCAACGACTGGCAGACGGCACTGGCGCCCGTGTTTTTGCGCGAGTTCTACCAGGGCCTGCCGCTGTACGACCGCGTCAAGACCGTGTTCTCGATCCACAACGTGGCGTTCCAGGGCCAGTTTAGCGACACCGTGATGGAGGACATCCTGGGTGTGGCGCATATTCCGGCGGCTGCCTCGCAGCTGCGTTGCGACGCCTGCAGCATCAACTACATGCTGGGAGCCCTGCGCTATGCCGACGCCATCACTACAGTGAGCCCCACCTATGCCAACGAGATCCAGACGCCCGAATTTGGCGAGGGCCTGGACGGCGTTTTGCGCGAGCGTTCCTACGCGCTGCAGGGTATCCTGAACGGCATTGATGTGGCAGGCTTTGACCCGGCGACCGACAAGCGCATTGCCGCTAACTACACCGTCGAGGACCGTTCTGGCAAGGCCGTGTGCAAGGCCAAGCTGCAGGAAGAGCTGGGGCTCGAGGTTCGCGACGACCGTCCGCTTATGGTCATGGTCACGCGTCTGACGCGCCAGAAGGGCATGGACCTGGTCATGTACGCGCTCGACCGCATCCTGGCCGGCGGCGTGCAGGTGGCGGTGCTGGGCACCGGCGACCGCGACTACGAGGACGGCCTGCGCTACTTCCAGGACAAGTAC
>CABUMZ010000118.1 GCA_902492825.1 uncultured Collinsella sp. | reverse complement strand
AGAACTCCTACACCTCTCAGATGGTCCGCACCATCAAGTACTTCGAGAAGTTCGTTGCTTAATTTAGCTTTTAGCGAATAGCTCGTTGAGCGTCTAAAGAAGGGCGCGGCCTTATAGGGCTTACACCCTAGGGTCGCGCCCTTTTTATAAGAAATCGTCTGCCGTAATGGGAGGCAGACACGTACGAAAGGTAGAAGCAAACATGGCCTTTACCAAGAAGACCGTCCGCGACATCGATGTCGACGGAAAGCGCGTTCTCGTCCGCGTTGACTTTAACGTGCCTATCAAGGATGGCGTCGTTGGCGACACCACCCGTATCAAGGCTGCCCTGCCCACCATCAACTACCTCGTTGAGCACAACGCTCGCGTCATCCTCATGAGCCACCTCGGCCGTCCCGAGGGCACCGGCTTCCAGCCCGAGCTGTCCCTCGAGCCCGTCGCCAAGAAGCTCGCTGAGCTCTCTGGTCTCGACGTTGCCTTTGTCGCTGACACCTACGGCGAGAAGGCTGCTGAGGCTGTCGCCGCCGTCGAGCCGGGTAAGGTCCTCGTTCTCGAGAACGTCCGTTTTGACAAGCGTGAGAAGAAGAACGATCCCGAGATCGCCAAGAAGCTCGCTTCCTATGGTGACGTCTTCGTTCTCGATGCCTTCGGCACCGCTCACCGCGCCCAGGGTTCCGTCGTGGGCCCCGCCGCTTACCTGCCTGCCGTCGCCGGCTTCTTGCTCGAGAAGGAGGTCGACACGCTGACCGGCATCTTCGCCGAGCCCGAGCGCCCCTTCGTCGCCATCGTCGGCGGTTCCAAGGTTTCCTCCAAGATCGGCGTTCTCGATCACCTCATCGACTCCGCTGACACCCTGATCATCGGTGGCGGCATGGCCTACACCTTCTTCCTGGCTCAGGGCCTGTCCGTTGGTCAGTCCCTCAAGGAAGAGGACTGGGTCGAGCGCGCCGGCGAGATGCTCAAGAAGGCCGAGGAGAAGGGTGTCAAGATCCTACTCCCCATCGACAACCGTGTTGCCGATCACTTTGGCGAGGACGCTGTCCCCGAGGTTGTTGCTTCCGACGCTATCCCCGACGATCGTGAGGGTATGGACATCGGTCCCAAGACCGAGGAGCTCTATGCCGAGGCTGTCAAGGGCGCCAAGACCGTGTTCTGGAACGGCCCCATGGGCGTCTTCGAGTTTGACAACTTTGCTCACGGCACCCAGGCTATCGCCGAGGCTCTCGCCGAGGCTGACTGCACCTCGATCATCGGCGGTGGTGACTCTGTCGCAGCTGTCAACAAGTTCAACCTGGCCGACAAGATGAGCTGGATCTCCACCGGTGGTGGCGCTTCCATGGAGCTCGTCGAGGGTAAGGCCCTGCCCGGAGTGGAGGCGCTTCTCGATGCCTAATCGCACCCTTCTTATCGCTGGTAACTGGAAGATGAACAACGACGTCGCCGAGGCCGCCAAGCTCGCCGACGAGCTGGCTCAGGCTCTGCCCGAGGTTCCGGCTGGCGTCGAGGTGCTCGTCTGCCCTCCGACCATCGACATCACCACGGTTCATGACCGCATTCAGGCTGCCCCCATCGCCCTCGGTGCACAGAACGTGTACTGGGATGCCAAGGGTGCCTTCACGGGTGAGTCCTCTTGCGACATGCTCAAGTCCGCTGGCTGCACCTACTGCATCATCGGTCACTCCGAGCGTCGCGACTACTTCCACGAGACCGACGAGGACCAGAACAAGAAGGCCAAGGCTCTCGTTGCCGCCGGCCTTGTTCCCGTCTTCTGCTGCGGCGAGTCCCTTGAGGTCCGCGAGGCCGGCACCTATGTCGAGCACGTCGTGAACCAGGTCAAGGCTGGCCTTGCTGGTCTTGAGATCACCTGCCCCAAGCAGGTCGTCGTCGCCTATGAGCCCATCTGGGCCATCGGCACCGGCAAGACCGCTACCGCCGAGGATGCTCAGGAGGTCTGCGGCGCTATCCGTGAGACCCTCAAGGAGATGTTCGGCGAGGAGCTCGCCAACGGCATCCGCGTTCTCTACGGTGGTTCCGCCAAGCCCGGTAACATCGCCGAGCTCGTCGCCAAGCCCGACGTTGACGGCGCCCTCGTGGGCGGCGCTTCGCTCAAGGCTGCCGACTTCGCCTCTATGGTCGTCAAGGCAGGCGAGTAGGACATATGGCACAACGTCATCTTCCTGCACTCCTGATTATCATGGACGGCTGCGGCCTGGCTCCGGCTGATGGCGAGAACGCCGTCGCCGCTGCCAAGACGCCCTTCCTTGATGGCCTGTACGAGAAGTATCCTCACACCACGCTCGGTGCTTCGGGCGAGGACGTGGGCCTTCCCGACGGCCAGATGGGCAACTCCGAGGTGGGTCACCTCAACATCGGTGCCGGTCGCATCGTGTTCCAGGAGCTTTCGCGCATCAACAATGCCATCAAGGACGGCTCCATCGCCAAGAACGAGGTTTTCGTCAAGGCCATGGACGATGTCAAGGCTGACGGCAAGACTCTCCACCTCATGGGCCTTATGAGCCCTGGCGGCGTTCACTCCCACATGAACCACGTCGAGGCTCTGGTCAAGATGGCTGCCGAGCACGGTGTCAAGACCGTTCGCGTCCACGCCTTCATGGATGGCCGCGACGTTGACCCGCAGTCCGGTGCCGGCTACATGAGTGAGTTCTGCGCCTTCCTGGCTAAGATCTCCGAGGAGACCGGTTGCGACGCTCGCGTTGCCACCGTCTCGGGCCGTTATTGGGCCATGGACCGCGATAATCGTTGGGAGCGCATCCAGCGCGCCTACGACGTCATGGTCAACGCGTCCGATGCTGATACCGACCCCGTTGCCGGTATCAAGGCCTACTACGAGAAGGACCCGCGCGGCGACGAGTTCGTCGAGCCCTTCGCTGCCCACAACGAGGGCATTCACGAGGGCGACGCGGCCATCTTCTTCAACTTCCGTCCCGACCGCGCTCGTCAGATGACCCGCGTGTTCACGGACAAGGAGTTCGACGGCTTTGAGCGCGAGCAGATCAAGCTTTCGCACTTTGTGACGATGACCGAGTACGATCCGACGTTTGACGTCGAGGTCGCCTTCCCCAAGACGTTCCCCGAGAACGTCCTGGCCGACGTTATCGCCGCCAATGGCCTGAAGCAGCTGCACACTGCCGAGACCGAGAAGTACGCCCACGTGACGTTCTTCCTCAACGGTGGCATCGAGGAGCCCAAGGAGGGCGAGGAGCGCGTGCTCGTCGCTTCCCCCAAGGTTGCTACCTACGATCTGCAGCCCGAGATGAGCGCTCCCGAGGTTACCGAGAAGCTCGTCGCCGCCATCAACGAGGATCGCGCTGATTTCTACATCGTGAACTTCGCGAACTGCGACATGGTTGGTCACACCGGTGTCTTCGACGCTGCCGTTAAGGCTGTCGAGGCTGTTGACGATGCCCTGTCCAAGGTTGTCCCGGCGATTCTCGCCAAGGGCGGCTTTGCACTGATTACCGCCGACCACGGCAACGCCGATCACATGTTTGACGTTGCTTCCGACGGTTCCAAGCATCCGTTTACGGCTCACACCACCAACCGCGTGCCGTTCATCATCGTTGATGAGAAGGCACAGCTCACCGGTATCGAGGACGGCCGTCTTTCCGATATCGCTCCGACCATGCTCACCATGGCTGGTATTGAGCCTTCCGCCGAGATGACGGGCCGCGTGCTCGCCACCGAGGCCTAAGAGAAAACAAATACCGTTTTCTAGTAAGGGGGTTGTCCACAACCGGACAACCCCCCTTTTTGGTATTTCTGCCATTTCCACCCCGTCCTTGAGTGGCAGGTAGGGGAGAGCGGGGGATTGTGGTACAGTACTGGAGTTTGAACTGTTCTATTAAGGAGCTTATCTATGGGTCCGTTCCAGATTCTTCTGTTTGTCGTTTGGGCTGTCTCTGCCGTGGCGCTGACGATTCTCGTCCTGATGCATTCCGGTAAGGGCACCGGCGTTTCGGATATGATCGCTAGCTCGCTGTATAACTCCAGCTCTGCCACGGGCGTCATGGAGCAGAACCTCGATCGCCTGACGGTAATTATGGCCGTTGTTTTTGCCGTGTGCGTCGTCCTGTGCATGTTCTTCTTCCCGCAGGGCATCGTGGGCTACTAAGCATCGGCGTATATACGTTTGCAATGGGTCTCGCATGTGCGGGACCCTTTTTGTTTACATATTTGTAACAGAGTCAAAATATCCCCACATACTTCGCCCAACTAAAGAAATTCTCGACCGTTAACCGGAATTAGCCCCAAATCGTGCATAAAATGCGCTACTGTATTGCGAAACGTTGGTTCGTTGTGCATAACCAGCCATAGCAGCGGGCGGCGTTTTGATGGTTCGGATCGGATTGTCTCGACATATGTCCGACTGAACATTTCTTTGTCCTATCTCATAAGGAGGATGGCATGGCTGATTCTATGTTCCACCAGCCCGTTATGGGTCGTCGCGCCTTTGTTGGCGGCACCCTCGCTGCGAGCTCCATGGCTTTTCTTGCCGCATGCGGCAAGAAGGGCGGCGACACTTCCGGTTCTGAGTCCGGTTCGACGCTGAACTTCTACATCAACAACCCGGTCTGCATCGACCCCTACAATGTCCAGGAGGACCAGGGCACTCAGGTCGAGTACCAGCTCTTTGACGCTCTGACCTCTTATGACGCCGAGAAGGGCGAGATCGTTCCGCTGGCTTGCGATTCCTTCGAGGCCAACGACGACGCCACCGAGTTCACCTTCAAGATCAAGAAGGCCAAGTTCCACAACGGTGACGACGTTACCTCCAAGTCCTTCAAGCTCGGTTGGGAGCGTCTGGTCAACACCAAGTCGGCCATCGCTACCGAGTATGGCCCTTCCGAGGTCTCCTATCACCTTTCCATGGTCGAGGGCTATGACGATCTGCTTGCCGGTAACGCTACTGAACTCAGCGGTGTTACCTGCCCCGACGATGAGACCCTCGTCGTCAAGCTGTCTTCCGCTTACGCCGACTTCCCCTTCGTCGCCTCTCACCCGGCTCTGGCCCCGGTTCCCGAGTGCGCCGAGTCCGATGCCAAGAGCTTCTACCTTGCACCGGTCGGTAACGGCCCGTTCATGATGGACGGCAAGTGGGAGGATGGTCAGGAGATCAACCTCAAGAAGTTCGACGATTACTATGGCGACAAGGCCAAGATCGATGGCATCCACTTCCAGGTCATCAAGGACATGGAGACCGCTTACAAGGAGTTCCAGGCGGGTAACCTCGATGTCTGCGACGTTCCCGTCGCTCAGATTGATGCCGCCAAGAAGGATCGCGGCGTGTCCAAGGACGGTTACACCATGGGAGACGGCGAGCGCATGCTGCTCGGCGCCGAGCCTTCCACGTACTATCTGACCTGCAACACCACGGCCGAGCCGTTCAACAACGCCGACCTGCGTAGGGGTATCTCCCTGGCCATCAACCGTGAGGCCATCTGCAAGACCATCTTCAAGGGTACCCGTACCCCCGCCGACGGCATTGTTCCTCCGGGCATCGATGGCTACAAGGAGGGCGCATGGGAGTTCTGCGCCTACGACGTCGACAAGGCTAACGAGTACCTCGACAAGGTTGCTCCCGCTGGCGCTAACGGCGATCGTGGCATTAGCGTGACCCTTTCCTAGAACCAGGACGGCGGTCACAAGGAGATCATG
>CABUMZ010000117.1 GCA_902492825.1 uncultured Collinsella sp. | reverse complement strand
GCTTGCCGGTGGCAAAGGCGTCGTCATTTTCGACGGTGATGATCTCGTCATAGATCTTGGTATCAAGAACGTCAGGCACGAAGCCCGCACCGATGCCCTGGATCTTGTGCGCACCCGCAACACCCTTGCTCAGAACGGGGGAGGAGGCGGGCTCGACGGCGACGACCTTGACGTTGGGGTTCTGCTCCTTGAGGAACTTGCCCGTGCCGGTCAGCGTGCCGCCGGTGCCGACGCCGGCGACGAAGATGTCGACCTTGCCGTCGGTGTCCTCCCAGATCTCGGGGCCGGTCGTGGCCTTGTGGATGGCGGGGTTGGCGGGGTTCACGAACTGGCCGGCGATAATGCTGTTGGGCGTCTCCTTCTGCAGCTCCTCGGCCTTGGCGATGGCGCCCTTCATGCCCTTGGAACCGTCGGTGAGCACGAGCTGTGCGCCATATGCCTGCATAAGCTTGCGGCGCTCGACGGACATGGTCTCGGGCATGGTGATGATTACCTTGTAGCCGCGAGCCGCCGCCACCGAGGCGATGCCGACGCCGGTGTTGCCGCTCGTGGGCTCGATGATGGTGTAGTCGCCGCCGCACACGAGCTTGCCGGCCTTCTCGGCCTCGTCGATCATGTTCTTGGCGACGCGGTCTTTAACGGAGCCGGCGGGGTTGAAGTATTCCAGCTTGACGAGCACGCGGGCCTTGAGGTCCTCATCGGCCTCAAAGTGAGTGAGCTCCAGAAGCGGAGTGTGGCCGATAAGCTGATCGATGGACGTGTAAACATTGCTCATGGTGAACCTCCAAAGTGTTCAAATGACTGGATACCGTGTGGTTTTACGGTGTGTGTAGCAGCGAAACCCACAAACCTTATGGGTTGTTCGTTTTGCTGTTGGCAAGCATAGTAGACAGTAAAGCCTAGTAACGCAATAGGAAATAGAAGATTATTACGAGTCGATTAACCATCTTGATCGGAACGGGTATTTTCAAAACCAATTTTTCGGCTAGAATTTCTACGGACTAAATGACCGAAAGGCAGCACTATACATGTTGGTTTCTACTAAGGGCAGATATGCCCTGCGCGTTATGGTCGACCTGGCCGAGCACCAGGCGGCCGGTCGCATCCCGCTCAAAGAGATCGCGGCGCGACAGGGGATTTCCGAGAAATATCTCGAGAACATCTTGGCTACGCTCGTGCGCGCCAATATGCTCTCGGGCATGCGCGGCAAAGGCGGCGGCTACGTGCTCACGCGCCCGCCCGAGCAGTACACGGTGGGCGAGATCCTGCGCCTGACCGAGGGTAGTCTGGCGCCGGTCGCATGCCTGGACGGCGACTGCAAGGGCTGTTCGCGTTCGGACGAGTGCCCCACGCTCGACGTGTGGAAGAACCTGGACAAGCTCATCAACGACTACCTCGACGGTGTGACGCTTGATCAACTTGTCGCTCCCAACCATGGTTACGACTACGTCATCTAACCCATACCCGCCATTTGGGGACGGGGTGGAAATGGTAGATTCTCTCGCCCTTTGAGACTTGAAAAATAAGAAGGCCGCCCATTTTTGCGATGGGCGGCCTTTGTTTTGGGTCGATATGACGGTTCGTATTGAACAGTTCTAGCCCTCGGCGATGCTGTCGAGAATGCTGCGCATGATGGATACCAGGATGCTGCCCATAAAGGCCGATCCAAAGCCGGCAATGGAGATACCCGCGCCCAGCAGATTGACCGACAGGTAGCTGGCCAGCTCGAGCATAAAGCTGTTGACTACGAGCTGAAAAATACCAAGCGTGATAATAGTGAGCGGCAGCGAGATGACCGTCAGGAACGGCTTGACGAGCGAGTCGACGATGTTGAGGAACAGTCCCACGAAGGCAAAGCAGACCCAAGCCTCGGCAAAGCCGAAGGGTTGGATACCGGGGACGAGGAACGTGGCGATCGCGATGGCGATCGAGGTGAAGAGCCAGTTAAGCATAAAGCGCATGGCGTGAATCCTTTCTTGCGCCGGGGTTGCTGGCGTCGCGTGAAGCGGCTTGCGGCGGCGACCTGGATGGTTGCGCGGGCGCGCCGCGGTGTTTGGGCGCCCATTGTCTCAAATATTCGTGGAGCTTACGTGCGCATATGGTTTCTAAACGGCGTTCGTCCTGAAAAACGCGCCGCTGGCAGAGAGTCTTGTCGCTTTAGTTTGGTGGTGTGCTACACTGCTACGGGCAAAAGCCACAGGCGTTGCCCTATTGCATAGAACGGGCGAACGATGCCCGATGTCAGTATCAACTTCGATGCCTTTTGGCGGGTTTGGCGGTGATCGATGAATATCGAGAACATGTTTGACAAGCCTGATGTCAAGCAGCTGGTCCACGCATTTAGCCTTTTGGACGACGAGAAGGATATCCAAGCGTTTTTGACCGATATCTGCACGCCGCGCGAGATTTGCGACCTTTCTCAGCGTTTGCAGGTTGCGCGCTATTTGGACGAGGGCGAGCCTTATGTTGAGGTTCAGGCCCGTACCGGCGCTTCGTCCACCACGGTGAGCCGCGTTTCAAAGGCGCTGAACGGCGAGTACGGTGGCTACCGCAAGATCCTCATTAAGTTGGAGGATGGCGAGTAGGCCGGCGACAACATTGAATTACGAAGAACCGTCCCTCCGGGGGCGGTTTTTTGATCCCTTGGGGACGGAGGAAAACGGATCACAGGGTTAGACTGACCCCCTCTGTGATCCATTTTCCTCCGTCCTCAAGGGATCAAATCTGTTGGCGTGGGGCAAATCTGTCCGCGTGGGCGGGTAGGATGGATGCATTGATTATTGCGAACGGTTTGAGTGGAGGACCATGCCTGTTCGAATCTATACCACCAATACCGGTGCGGACTTGAGTGATGCCGAGTCGGCGCTGCTTGCCGACCTTGTTGACTGCCACGGACGTGCCGTGCTGCTGGCACCAACATTTGCCGAGCTCGACCTGTGCCGCCATGATGCCGCTGCGTCCGGCGCTTCCCTAGGTGTTGACTACAAGACTCCTTCGTCGTGGCTCCGTTCGTTGTGGGAGCTTTTGGGCGATGGCCGCAGCTTTGTGGATAACCTGCAGCGCCAGATGCTGTTTTCGGATATGATTGCCCGCCGCGACGATGCTGACCTGCAGCCGCTTTCGCGTAGCCAGGGCACGGTGCGCATGCTCGCGCGTATGGCTCGCGATGTGCTTCCAGGTGTGGCAGGGACAGGTGCCGAGCGATGCAGTGGCAACAATTGCCAGCCTGAGCCAAAAAGCGATGCCGAGGCTCGCGTGTTTGAACTTTTGTGCGCCTATGCGTGCGGCTTGGACCGTCGAGATATGGTCGAGCCCTGCGTGGCGGCTGACATTATGGCCGGCGCTTTGGCCGACAGCCTGCCGGCGTGCGCCCGCGCCGTTTGCGTGCGCGGCGTCACGTCATTTACGTATAGCCTGCTCGAGCTGCTGTCCGCCGTGGCAAACAACGGGGGAGAGGTTGTCGTGCTGCTCGCCCGCGAGCAAGCGGCGATGCGTGAGGAGCTGGCCGCGGCCCTTGATGCCCGCGGCGTGCTGTTTGAGGTTGCACCGCTGGACGAGGATGCCGGCGCTCCCACGGCTGCTCCAAAGTCCGTTGCACGTCCTGCCTTTGTGGAAGCCGCCGGCCCCCATGCCCGTGCCCGTGTCTATGCGGATGTCATCGATAAGATGGTGAAAGCGTGCAAGGAGTCTAAGGTCAACGATGTCGCTTCCGCACCCGCCGATCCCGTGCGCGCGCTCGTGGTGTCCGCCCGGGCATCCCAGCTGTTCGGCGAGCTTGCCGCTCGTTTGGCGGCGCGCCACGTTGCTGCCGAGACGACCGAGTTCACGGCGTTTTCCCAGTCCGTCGCGGGCGGGCAGTTTACGGCGCTCGCCAACCTGATCGAGCGCATGAAGGCCGCCGACGAAGGGGCAGCTTCCAAGACTGAGTGGTGGCCCGCTCCGGAGCTTACCGACTGGATCTACAGCCCGCTTTCGGGTGCCGACGCTGCCAGCGCGCGCACGTTCGACAAGAATATGCGACTGTCGCGCAGCAAGACCACTGCGGGCGTCAAGAGCTTGCTGCAGAGCGTGCAGGGCCAGATCAGGGGCGCGCGTAAAGCGGCGAGCGACGAGAACTGGTTTAAGAACGTGCCGTGCGTGGTCTCGGACGTGTTCCAGGCGCTGTGGCGCGACAAGCCCGTGACGGCGCTCAAGGCCATGCTTGCCGTCGCCGAAGCACTGCCCGATCGCGCGTTTGGCGGCCTCGACGGTCAGGCCCGTCGCCAGGCAGAGACGGCCTTGCTGCGCCATGCCATCGACATCCTTATGAACGAAGCCCGCGTGCTCGATGTGTCGCAGGCCGCGACCGTGCCCGTGCTCGATGGCGTTCGTACCAAGGTGGACAAGCGTAGCACCGCCTACGATTATGAGACCTACGAGGTAGACCGCGCGCCGCGCGCCCGGGTGCGCTTCGTGTCGCTTGCCGATGCAGCGGCGTTGCGTCCCGGCAGCTACGATGCCGTCCTGTTTGCCGATGTCGATCTGGACAGCTATCCGCTCTCACACGAGGAGGGGCCGCTGGCCACGCTGACGGCGGACCTGGGACGTGCCGGCGTATCTTTGGAGCCTGCTGCTCTGCTGCGCGTGCGCTTTGGCCGTGCGATGCAAGCGTCGCGTGGTCCGGTTGCGCTTGCGCGCGTGACGCACGATCGCCAGGCGCGTGAGTGCTACCCGGCAGCCGTATGGACCGAGCTGCGGGCACATGCCGAGGCCGCTGGCACTGTCAAGCCCACGTGCGTGGGCGAGGGCGATATCATCGCCGACTTTGATCCCGCGGCAGGCGAAGGTCTTAGGTTCGAGCGTGTGATTTGCGAAGCTCCTCAGCACCTGAGCGATGAAGCCATTCCGTATCTGGTCCTGCGCCGTCGCGATGGCGAGGGCGAGGATGCGCCGCTGGTGCCGCGCCTGACGTCCGCTTCGCAGATCGAGGCCTATTCTACCTGTCCACTGTGCTGGTTCGTGTCGTATCGCGTCAAGCCCCAGTCTATCGACGCCGGCTTTGGCAATATGGAGACGGGCAACTTTGTCCACGACGTGCTGGAGCATCTGCACGCCCGTCTGCCCCAGGAGGGCATGGAGCGCGTGACGCCCGAGAACCTGCCGCGTGCTCAGGAGCTGCTGCGCGAGGTCTTTGACGAGACCTTGGTCGAGCATGCCTCCAAGCGTGGCAACGAGGGCCCACTCGTGCCGCTTTCTCCGGTGGAGGAGCGCCAGGTGGCCGAGATTCTGCCGCAGCTGGAGGGTGTGCTTGCCTATGAGGCCGAGGCGCTGACGCCTTTTGCTCCGCGCTACCTTGAGTTCGCCTTTAATGAGCTTAAGGTCGAGTATGCCGGTTGGCCGCTCGGCGGGCGCATCGACCGCGTGGATGTGGACGCCGAGAACCGCGCCGTGGTAATCGACTACAAGCACCGTTCGGGCGTTGAGGAGTTTAAGCTTGCCGACCCCACGGTGCGTGACGAGGAGACGGGCGAGGCTCCCATCGACGATCCGCGCTGGCTGCCGCCGCATACCCAAACGCTCATCTACGCGCAGGCCATGCGTCGGGCGCTGGGCCTAGATACCCGTGCTGCGCTCTATTTTTCGACCAAGGGCGGCAAGCCCGCGCTGCGCGGCGCGGCGAGCGCCGAGTTGCTCGAGGAAGAGCGTGGTGACGGTCGCATCCCGGGCCTCA
>CABUMZ010000116.1 GCA_902492825.1 uncultured Collinsella sp. | reverse complement strand
CCGCTTGCGAGGGTGCGGTGCTCGTCGTGGACGCCACTCAGGGCGTCGAGGCACAGACCGTTTCCAACGCGACGCTCGCCATGAACGCCAACTTGGACATTGTTCCGGCCATCAACAAGATCGACCTTCCCTCGGCGCACCCCGACGAGGTTAAGACCGAGATCGAAGACGATCTAGCCATTCCCGCCGACGATGCCGTGTGCGTGTCGGGCAAGACCGGCGAGGGCATCCACGATCTGCTGGAGTCCATCGTCTTTTTGATCTCGCCTCCCAAGGGCGATGCAAATGGCCCTCTCAAGGCGCTTATTCTGGATTCGTACTTCGATGAGTACCGCGGCGTCGTCGCCACGGTGCGCGTCTTTGACGGTTCCATCAAAAAGGGCGATACCCTGCGTATGATGCAGGCCAAGGGCGACTTCCTGGTCGACGGCGTGGGCGTCAAGCGCCCTGCCGAGACGCCGGTCGATGCTCTGACCGTCGGCGAGGTTGGATATGTGGTCACGGGTTTGAAGGACCCCGAGGCTGTGCGCGTAGGCGATACTCTTACGTGGGCTTCGAACCCCTGCCCCGAGCCGCTGCCGGGCTACCGCGAGGCCAAGCCTATGGTCTACACGGGCCTGTTCCCCATCGACAACAAGGACTACGAGAACCTGCGCGACGCGCTCGATAAGCTGCACGTCAACGATCCTTCGTTGGTGTGGGAGCCTGAGACGTCGGTGGCGCTGGGCTTTGGCTTCCGCGTGGGCTTCTTGGGCCTGCTGCACATGGAGGTCGTCAAGGAGCGCCTGGAGCGCGAGTTCAATCTGGACCTGATCGCCACGAGCCCCTCGGTCGACTACCACGTGTACAAGACTGACGGCGAAATGATTGATGTCCGCAGCCCGCAGGATCTGCCCGAGGCCACGCGTATCGAGCGTATCGAAGAGCCCTACCTCAAGGCAAAGATAATCTGCCCGCCCGAGTATACGGGTGCCGTCATGCAGCTCGCTATCGAGCACCGTGGCGTCACGACCGATATGATCCACCTGACGAGCAAATCGGTCGAGATGCGCTTTGATATGCCGCTCGCCGAGCTCATCTTGGACTTCTTCGATCAGCTCAAGAGCCGCACCAAGGGTTACGCTTCGCTCGACTATGAGTTCAATGAATATCGCCCCTCCGAGCTCGTCAAGCTCGACATCCTGCTTTCGGGCGACGAGGTGGATGCTCTGTCGTTTATCGTACACAAGGATAAGGCTTATGGCCTGGCCCGCGGCCTGTGCGACAAGCTCAAGGAGATCATCCCGCGTCAGCTGTTCGAGGTGCCTATCCAGGGCGCCATTGGCAACAAGATCATCGCCCGCTCCACCGTTAAGGCGCGCCGTAAGGATGTGCTGGCCAAGTGTTACGGCGGCGATATCTCGCGAAAGCGCAAGCTGCTCGAGAAGCAGAAAGAGGGCAAGAAGCGCATGAAGGCCATCGGCTCGGTCGAGGTCCCGCAGGAGGCCTTTATGGCGATTCTCAAGGTGGACGAGTAGGTCCATGGCGCTTTCTGAATACAGCAAGCGGCTGCTGGGCGCCTATGCCGAGCAGCCGTTCCTTATGGCTCCCATGGCGGGCGTAACCGACCCCGCCTATCGCATCATGTGTCGCCGCCGCGGCGCCAACTTTGCCTACAGCGAGATGGTGAGCGTTGCAGGCCTTGCCTATGCCAGCAACAAGACGTGGCGCCTGGTGCTGCCGGCCGACGAGGAACAGCAGATTTGCGTGCAGCTCTTTGGTTCCAAGCCCGATCAGTTTGCGAGTGCCGTCGCTGCCGTCGAGGAACGCGTGGGCGATCGCCTGTCATTGATTGATATCAACATGGCCTGTCCGGCTCGCAAGGTCGTTACCAAGGGCGAGGGCTCGGCGCTTATGCGCACGCCTGATCTGGCCGAGAAGATTGTCGAGGCAGCGGTGGGCGCGGCGCATGTTCCCGTGACTGTGAAGATCCGCAAGGGTTTTTATGCCGAGGATCGCAATGCCGCAACGTTTGCCCAGATGCTCGAAGGGGCGGGCGCCGCTGCGGTTGCCGTGCACGGTCGTTGTGCCACGCAGCTCTATACGGGCCAGGCCGATTGGTCTGTCGTCGATGAGGTTGCCGAAGCCGTCGAGATTCCCGTGATTGGTTCGGGCGATGTGTTCTCGGCCGAGGACGCTGCTGAGCATCTGAGCGGTTCGGGTGCCAGCGCGGTGTTTATTGCGCGCGGTATCTACGGCAATCCCTGGGTGTTCGGCGATGCACGCGCCCTTGCACTCGATGGCACGCCGGTTCCTTCTCGCTCCTCGGTCGAGCGCCTGGAGGCCCTGCGTGAGCACCTGACGTTGACGCACGAGCTTCTGCCGCTTATGTCGCGCGCCCGTACGTATGCAAGCTGGTACTTAAAGGGTATGCCCCATGCCGCCGCCTGGCGCGCTCGGGTGGTGCGTTGCTCCACGTACGAGGAGTTTATGGCGCTGGTCGATGATATCGAGCGCGACGTGGTGGCCTGCGAGGCCGCCCTTGCCGCCGGCGAATCGGTGCCCGCTCATCCGCTGGAGGCCTAACGGTGGCCGTTACCGCTCTGTATGTGCACGTGCCGTTTTGCGCTCAAAAATGCCGCTATTGCGACTTTGACTCGCAAAGCGTGGCCCCGTGCGACCTGGATGCTGCGCTCGATGCCTATTTTGAGCACCTGTATAAGCGGCTCGATGCCTTTGGCAACGCTGGGGCACTCAGGCAGATCCGCACTGTCTACGTAGGCGGCGGCACGCCGTCGCTGGCAGGGGAGCGCCTCGTGAAACTTGCCCGTCGTATCTCCATGTGGTGCAAGCCCGTTGAGTTTACTTGTGAAGCCAATCCAGAATCGCTGACGGCTGGGCTCGCCACCGCGCTTGACGAGGCAGGTGTCACGCGCATCTCTCTGGGCGTGCAGACGCTGGACAATACCGAGTTGGCTGTCATTGGCCGTATCCATGATGCCGAACGGGCGCTTGAGGCTATCGCGACGGTGAAGGATGTTGGGCTCGATGTTTCGTGCGACCTTATGTGTGGGCTTCCCGGACAGACTATGGCGAGCTGGCAGTACACGCTCGATGGCGCGCTTGCGGCGGCCCCGCACCATGTGTCGGTCTATCCACTCACGCTCGAGGAGGGCACGCCGCTTTACCGCATGGCGTGCCGTGATGAGTCGCTTGAGCCCGATGAGGATTTCCAAGCCGCATGCATGGACGTTGCGCGCGAGCGGCTGAGTTCGGCGGGCTACCATCCGTATGAGGTGGCGAGCTACGCGCTCGATGGGCATGAATGCGCCCACAACATTGCCTATTGGACCGGACAGGGCTATTTGGGTTTGGGTCGTTCTGCCGCGGGTATGCTCGATGCCGAGGATTTCGATCGCTTGGCCGGGCTGTATCCCGACGTGGCCCCCCGTGGTGACTTTCATCGCGTGCGTCTGGTCCAGCGCAACGATGACGCGACGGCGTTTGAGGCCGAGTACCTTGCGCATCGCGAGGCGGCAGCAGAGGACCTGATGCTCGCTTGTCGCATGACGCGCGGTGTCGCGTCCGATCTGTTGGTTCGCGCGGCTCGTGTCATCCCTGCTGAGGAGCTGACAGCGGTTTGTGACCGCGCTCTTGAGCTTGGGCTTGCCGCTTGGGTGCCCGAGCACGGTGATACTCATGCGGAGCCTATCTCCTCTGTCGATGTCATCGCTGGCCGCTCCTGTGCCCGCCTGGCGCCGACCCACCTGGGCTGGCTCGATGGAAATGTTCTGTTCGAGCTGTTTTGGGGTCTAGCCTAGGCCGCTCGGGTAGAATTACCGCAATATATACGCTGCTGTGAGCAGGAGGTTGCCGCGCATGGCGACGATGAACGAAAAAGATTACTACGAGATTTTGGGCGTCTCCAAGGACGCCACCTCGCGTGATATTCAAAAGGCTTTCCAGCAAAAGGCCCGCAAGCTCCATCCGGACGTCAATAAAGAGCCGGATGCCGAGGAAAAGTTTAAAGAGGTTTCCGAGGCCTACGCCGTGCTCTCGGACGAGCAGAAGCGTGCGCGTTACGACGCCATGCGGTCGGGTAATCCCTTTGCCGGTGCACCGACGGCTTCACCCTATGGCGGTGGCTATGCCGGCAGCGCCGGTTACGGCAATCCCTTTGACGGCGGTTTCCCCTTCGGGGGCGCCTGGGGCCAGCCCCGTCGCGGCCAGGCGGCCTACAACCCTGAGAGTGGCGCCAACGTGGTCGTCGATATCAAGCTCGACGCCAAGGAGGCTAAGGGCGGTGCCCACAAGACCGTTCGCTACACCCGCTTTGACACCTGCGGACATTGTGGCGGATCGGGCTCCGTTTCGTCAGAGCATGCCCACACCTGTCCGAGCTGCGGTGGTCGCGGCCATATCGATGTCGACCTGTCTTTCCTGTTTGGTGCGGGCACGTTCCAGACGGTTTGTCCTGAGTGCGGCGGTTCCGGCAAGGTCGTTGCCGACCCGTGCCCCGATTGCGGTGGCAGCGGCCGTGTCCGTGTGACCTCCGAGCAGACGATTGAGTTTCCCGCCGGCACGCATGATGGCGACGAGGTGCGCGTCCCCAACATGGGTCACGCCGGCACGAACGGCGCTTCGGGCGGCGATCTGGTCGGTCGTGCGCACGTTGAGGCCGAGCGCCTGGAGGGTAAGGCTCGCACCGGCTTCTACCTCATGGGCATCATCGCTCCGTTTTTGGTGCTGTCGGCCATCTCGGGCGTGTTCTCCGCCTTCGCCATGATGTGCTTCATTCCGTTTGCCATGGGCTTGTTCATGGTGCTGTCGGACGGCGTGCTTCATCGCAGCCTGCTGTGGTGGAAGCGCGGCGCGATGCAGTTTGCCAATGGTTTTGCCAACGGCTTTATGTTTGCGCTCGTGTCGGTCTGGTTTGCGAGCTGCTCGCAGCAGGCCATGCTTTCGCCCTACGGGATGTAATAACATCAAACCCTCTGTTTGCGGCCGGCCCAGCTTGGGTATAGGACGCACTGTGACAATAATGAAAGTTGGAAGGATTCGGTCGTGTCGGAAAATAGGGATTACTACGAGGTACTTGGCGTTGACAAGGATGCCGACGCGCGGACGATCAAGCGCGCGTTTCTAAAGAAAGCCCGTACGGTACACCCGGATGTTTCGGACGACCCCGAGGCCGAGGCCAAGTTCAAAGAGCTCAACGAGGCCTATTCCGTTCTTTCCGACGAGCAGAAGCGTGCTAACTACGACCGTTACGGTACCGCGGACGGCCCCGGTGGTTCTGGCTATGTCGATATCAACGATATCTTTGGCGGCATGGGTATGGACGACCTCTTCTCGTCGTTCTTTGGCGGCGGTGCCGGCGGTGGCGCCCGAAATCGCCGCGAGCGTCGTCGCGGCCGCGATATGGCCATTTCCCTTTCGGTGACGCTCGAGGAGGCGGCGCTTGGCTGCAAAAAGACGATCAGCTACGATCGCCTTGCTCCCTGCGACGACTGCAACGGCACCGGCAAGGCCGAGGGCGCGACCGAGAAGCAGTGCAGCCGCTGTCACGGCACAGGCTATGTGACGACGGTCCAGCGTTCTTTCCTGGGCCAGGTTCAGTCCTCTTCGCCCTGTCCCGACTGCCACGGCGAAGGCACGGTCATCGATCATCCCTGCGAGACCTGCGATGGCCAGGGCCGCACGCCTTCTCACGAAAAGATTGACATCGATATTCCCGCCGGTGTTTCGACTGGTCGCCAGCTGCGCGTGAGTGGTTTTGGCGAGGCCGG
>CABUMZ010000115.1 GCA_902492825.1 uncultured Collinsella sp. | reverse complement strand
AGGCCACCTCGGCGCTCGACCCTGAGCTCGTGCGCGACGTCTTGGGCGTCATGCGCGACCTGGCGCACGACGGTATGACCATGATCGTCGTGACGCACGAGATGGGCTTTGCCCGCGATGTCGCCGACCGCGTCGTCTTTATGGACGGCGGCGTCATTGTGGAAGAGGGTACGCCGAGCGAGGTCTTCGACCATCCCAAGAGCGAACGCACCAAGGCGTTCTTGGGCAATATCTCGTAGCCGGTTGATGTAACTGCCGTTACAAAAGAGCGGGGCTGGACTTGAATCCAGCCCCGCTCTTTTGTAGGGATGGGGATGCGCTTTGATGCAGGCTCTCTTGGAAGCCCTGGGTTTGTTACGCGAGCTCGGCTCCGAGGGCCTTGCAAGCGGTCTCGCCCTCGTCGTCGGGCGCGTCGTAGCAGATGGTGGAGTCCACGACGTTGACGCCGGCCTCGTCGGCGTCGGCCTTCCAGTTGTCCATCCACTCGCCCTCGGCCCACGAATAGGAGCCAAAGAGGACGACCTTCTTGTCGCCGAGAGCCTCCTTGACCTCGTCCCACATCGGCTGGAACTCATCGTACTCGAGCTCCTCGGAGCCCATGGCGGGGCAGCCGAAGGCGAAGGCATCATATTCGGCGGCCTTGTCGGCAGAGAAGTCGGCGCAGGGGATGACTTCGGTCTCGGCACCCGCGGACGTGGCGCCTTCGGCGACGAGATTTGCCATGACCTCGGTGTTGCCCGTGCCGCTCCAGTAGACGACGGCGATCTTGCTCATGTTGAGTCCTTTCAGTTGTGCGGCAGGTTGCCGCGGCTTCTATGTTCTATCGGGTTGCCTGGGCAAGTTGTGCCAAGCTGCAGCCCTGCTGATAGACAAAGGTGAGGTATTGAGTGCAAGCGCGGTAGGCGTCAAACATCGCAAGCGCTTGCTCGACATTCGTGTAGACCTTCCAAGCTCCAAAGACCTTGTAGTTCTCGCCGCGCTGGACGATAAACTCGTGCACGTCGTCGTAGGGATATCCTAGGAAGTAGCCTATTTCGTGCGGAAACTCGCAGGTGCAGTCGTTGCTGCAGTTAGCTTGCTGGGGTAGTGCGCATCGAGTCTGGTTACAGGCGCATTCCGCGACGTTATTGCTCGCGAGCGTGATGCGTGATGCCAAATGCACAAGGCATGTCGAAAGGTCTCTCGTGTCGTAGCCTTCCGAGGCGAGCGCCGTTTGGGCGCGAGGGTCTGCGAAATAGGTGGTGAGGCTTTTGGCTCGGTACATATACACGAGCGCTCCGCATGGCCGCCAGACCAAAACACTCAGGTGGATACCGAACGGGTCAAGCTCGCGATTGCACTGGGCGATAACGTTGAGCAGGCGTGCTCGGCGTTCTGCGATGGTTTCGGTTGCGGTCGAGCCGTCCCCGTGGGCGTAGGTGCCTGGATAGGTAAAGAGCGATGCCGGCTTGATGCCCGCGAGCGTGGGAGAGCAGTTGCGCACGACTGCTGCCTGAAACGTTGGGATGTCTATGGTTCGAGTCACGGCGCTCCTTACGGATCTAGACTGTTAGCCTAGGAAAACTTATACACGAAAGTAAGCCATGGTCAACAAAAAAGTTTGAAGCGGGAAACTAATTGACCGAACGGACATGATTTTGGGTTAAGATGGGGACACCCCATGGGGGTATCTAGATAGTGCTACTTGAAAGGGGAACGCATGAGTGACTTGCTCAACCCTGCGAATCTCATCGTGCTGGCTGTCATTGCCGTCGGCATGTTTTTTGGACTGCGTCGCATTGCCGCTTCGACACACGGGAAGAGTTGTTGCAGCGATGGTACGAGCGGCAAGAAGGCCAAAAAGGTTGTTGTGGTGGATACTGATGCATCGCACTATCCCTATAGCGATGAGCTGCTCATCGGCGGTATGAGCTGTGACGGCTGCGCTCAGAACGTGGCCAATGCCCTCAATGCGCTGGACGGCGTGTGGGCAACGGTGACGTATGCGGATCACACGGCACGTGTGCGCTCTAAACAGCCGATCGATCGCGGTGCTCTCGTGGCCGCCGTGAAGGACGCTGGTTACTACGTCATGACGCTGTAAGCGCCGTCTTGGATGCATTTCCTTGTCTAGGCTCGTCCGCGCAGTTCGATGTCTTGGATATCGTCGAAGTCGATGGCGATGTCTTTGAGTTTGAGGAGCTTGAAGGCGGGGAGTACCTCGTCGAGAATGCCGGTGCGGGAGCGATAGCCGTACGTATCGTAATAGGTGACACGAACCAAGTCGCCACGTTTGAGACCCTCGAGCTTTTTAGAAAGTACGAGGGCTTTTTCTTCCGTGAGCTCACGTTTTGGCTCGACGGTGATTTCCTGCTTGCGCACGAGTTCGTAGTATCCCGTGAGGGCGGCAAAGGGCATAAACTGTGCGGCGCGGTTGGCGCGCACGGCACCGTTGGCAGTGAGCTTGGGGTCGGCGACGCGGCGTCTGCCCTCGGGGTCCGCCAGGCGCTCGAAGGCGGTCGGCGGGCGCACGGGCTGTTGTTTGGGCTTAGGCACGGTGTCCTCCAACCTGGTCGTTGCGTTCGCGCGCGGTGGCGCCGGCGGTAAAGCTTAATCCCTTGACGAGCGCGTTCTTGCCGTACTTGCCTTTCACGGCCAGGACGGCGCGCGCCAGGTCGCGCTCGCGCTCATCGGCCTCGATATCGCTAAACAGATCGATGGTGGCAAATTCCTCGGGCATGAGGTTGCCAAATCCCAGGTTGATGCGCTTGACCGGTCGTTTGGGATCGACAGTCTGCGCCCAGAGCTCATCGAAATAGCCCATGATCTTCTTAAACGAATTGGTGCGCTCGGGCAGCTTGCGCGAGGCGTTGGAGTGCGCAAAGAGCGCGGCATAGCCACCACGCGGTTTGCCGCCATGCTCTCCCACAAAGATGCCATCGATTGCCTGCGCTTCGCGCACCAGGCGACGCCTTTCGTCATCGCGCTGGACGGGCTTGGGAGCACGGGGCGCGAGCTCGGGGCCGGCGGTTGCGGTGGGTTCGATACTCGACGTGCTCGAGCGCAGGTGCCCGCATCCGTCCACATATTGCGCTGTACCACTGGCGTCGAGGCGGCGTATGTCGGCGCGCTCGCTCGCGTAGCCCACAAAGAGCGAGATGCTGTCGCAGACTACGTGCTTATCGACCAAGTCCAACACGGCGTTGTCGACCATCTCGCGCAAGACGGTGTAGGCTTGCTCGTAGGCATAGCCCTTCGAGAGCACCTGTCCTGTGGTGGTCGAAGTTGCTTGCGGGCGATAGGCTTGGATATTGGCGATGGTTGTCGGTTCGCGCCCAAAGGCGTGGTCGATGAGATATTCGGCATTGACGCCGAGCTCGTCGTAAAGCAGGTTTTCGTCGAGCGCCGCGACGCCCATCAGGTCGTAGACGCCATACTTTTCGAGGCGGGCTGCCACACCGGGGCCGATGCCCCAGATGTCGGTGATGGGGCGGTGGGGCCAGATTTCTTTGCGAAAGGTCTCGTCGTCAAGTATGCCGATGCGGCTGGGTACGTGCTTGGCGGTGATATCGAGTGCTACCTTGGCCTGGAATAGGTTGGGGCCGATGCCGACCGTCGCCGTGATGCCGGTGCGCGCCAAGACCTCGTCGCGCAGCGTGCAGGCGAGCCCTTCCGCATCGGTGTGATAGAGGTCCAGATAGGGCGTCACGTCGATAAAGCACTCATCGATGGAGTAGACGTGCACGTCCTGGGGGCTGACGTATTCCAGATAGATGCCGTAGATTTTCGCCGACACCTCCATGTAGTGCTGCATGCGCGGTACGGCCGTGATGTAGTCGATGCCATCGGGAATCTCGAATAGGCGGCAGCGATTGTGAATCCCTAAGTCCTTCATGGCCTGCGTGATGGCGAGGCAGATGGTCGTGCGTCCGCGCGATTCGTCGGCAACGACCAGGTTGGTGGTGAGCGGATCGAGCCCACGGTCGACGCACTCGACGCTGGCATAAAACGTCTTGAGGTCGATGCAGATATAGGTGTGCTGCTCGTGCGCCACGCGTCCTCCCATCAAACACATGTTCTTATCGAATACCTGTTCGATAATACCTGCTCGACCGGACACCGTCAAAACCTGTAAAAAAGGACTGGTTTGTTTTGGTAGGTATGGTCGTGCGGTTGGATTGGGTTTTAACGCAGCTCTAAAGAGTGCGAAACAGCTCGGAAAACCTCGCTTCGTAGCATGAGCCTAACGATTGATACCGCCTATGCGCACGGAAGGGTTGTGGGAAAGATGGTCAATTATGGGTTTGGTATGCCGACGCGCCTTGTTGCGGATGGAGACGTGGCTCGCTGGTGCGGACGATTGGTCGCTCACTACGGTGGCACCAAGGCGCTGGTCGTGTTGGGCGGTGACAAGCATACGCGCGATGAGCTTGTCTCGGCGGCACTTGGCTCGCTTGATCGAGCTCTGCTCGAGCGCGTGCTTTTTCGCTGCGGCTCGTTTGAGGGCGACGGGGGAGACGAGCTGATCGACGAAGCCGTGGCCCTGGCGACCGACGAAGGCGTGGACTTTGTCCTGGCGATTGGCGATGCCGATACTGCTGGCTTTGCGCGCGAGCTCGCGCGTCGCATGGCGGCGCTCGATGCCGGCGAAGACGGTTTTGTCCCTTATGGATGCATTCTCTCGGAGGGCAAGGTGCCTGCTGTCGTGGGCACCGGTGAGGTTCCCGTTTTTGCCATTATCGCGCCCGAACTGCTGGAGGGCATCGGGTCTCCTCTGCGTGAGTTGCTCGGTAGCGTCTGCGCCGCGGCCTAATATTTGCCATAAAAGGACGGGTTATTTTTGGTTGGTAAAGCGTTTGACCTGCCAAAATAAGCCTGTCCCTTTTTAATCGGTTGCCGTTTGGGGGCCGATTGGCAACGCTCGCTGATTGTAGTCTTGACCTGCGCTAGAATAGTGGCATCTGAATGTCCGGGCGCATGGAGGCGTGCGCCCGTATGCTGAGGAGGACTCTATGGCAACTGTTGCCGCACCTATCGATGCTACGTCGACTGCCGCTTGGAAGGCACTCGAGGCTCATCAGGAGAAGCTTGAGGCCGATGGTATCGACCTCAAGGCCTGGTTCGCTGCTGACGCCGACCGCGTGAACAAGCTGAGCTTTGACGCCGGTGACCTGCACTTCGATCTTTCGAAGAACCTGGTGACCGATGAGACCGTCAAGCTGCTGTGCGATCTTGCCCGCGAGGTGAAGCTCGAGGAGCGCCGCGACGCCATGTTCTCCGGCGAGCACATCAACACCACCGAGGACCGCGCCGTCCTGCACACCGCGCTGCGCCGCCCGGCAAGCGAGAAGGGCCAGCTCATCGTTGACGGCCAGGATGTCGTCGCCGACGTGCACGAGGTCCTCGATCGCATGTATGCCTTCGCCGAGCGCGTGCGCTCCGGTGAGTGGAAGGGCGTTACCGGCAAGAAGATCGAGCATCTGGTGTCCATCGGCATCGGCGGTTCCGATCTGGGCCCGGTCATGGCCTACGAGGCCCTGCGTCCCTACGCCGACGCCGGTATCGACTGCCGCTACATCTCCAACATCGACCCCAACGACCAGGCCGAGAAGCTCAAGGGCCTGGATCCCGAGACCACGCTCGTGATTATCGTCTCCAAGACTTTCACCACGCTCGAGACCCTCACCAACGCCCGCGAGGTCAAGACCTGGATGCTCGAGCAGCTCAAGGCTCAGGGCGCCATCGACGGCTCCGATGAGCAGAACGCCGAGGCCGTGGCAAAGCACTTCGTCGCCGTCTCCACTGCACTCGAGAAGGTCGAGGCCTT
>CABUMZ010000114.1 GCA_902492825.1 uncultured Collinsella sp. | reverse complement strand
TGCGGCAGCCCCGACTGCAAGCCCGGCTGCGACTGCGACCGCTTCCTTGAGTTTTGGAACCTCGTGTTTACCCAGTACGACCGCCAGGAGGACGGCTCCATGCCGGAGCTGCCGCACCGCAACCTCGATACGGGCATGGGTCTGGAGCGCATGGCCGCTATCATGCAGCACAAGACCGCTAACTACGACGGCGATCTAATGCAGCACCTCATCAAGCTGGGCGAGGAGATCAGCGGCAAGACCTATGACGCCGACGATTACTCCGGTGCCAGCCGCTCGCTGCGCATTATTGCCGATCACTCCCGTGCCGTCGACTTTATGATCTCGGACGGCATCCTGCCCGGCAACGAGGGCCGCGAGTACGTCCTTCGCCGCCTGCTCCGTCGTGCCGTGTTCCACGGCCGCCTGCTGGGCATCGAGGGCGCTTTCCTGACCAAGTTCATTGACGAGGTTAACGCTCAGATGGGCGAGGCCTATCCCGAGCTGCTCAAGAACGTCGCGCTCGTTAAGGGCATCGTCGCCTCCGAGGAGGAGCGTTTCTCCACGACGCTCGACAACGGCCGTGTTTACCTGGACGAGGCCTTGGCCGTGCTCGCCGACGGCGCCGTCCTTCCGGGCGACGTTGCCTTTAAGCTGCACGACACCTTTGGTTTCCCCATCGACCTGACCGTCGAGATCGCCGGCGCTGCTGGCCACGACGTCGACATGGACGGCTTCACCGCCTGCATGGAGGACCAGAAGGCCCGCGCTCGCGCCAATGCCAAGGGCGACGCCTGGGGCAGCTTCAACGACGTGTGGGTCGAGCTTTCGGACAAGGTCGCTGCGACTGAGTTCGATGGCTACGACAACGATGTGATCGAGAGCGCCAAGGTGGTCGCCATCGTGCGCAACGGCGAGTCCGTTGAGTCCGCTGCTGCGGGCGAGGACGTTGAGGTCGTGCTCGACCGCACCCCGTTCTATGCTGAGATGGGCGGCCAGCAGGGTGACGCCGGTGAGCTTTCCGCCGAGGGCGTTGCACTGACCGTTTCCGACACCAAGAACCACAACGGCCTGTATGCCCATGTCGCGCACGTCGCCGAGGGTACGCTGACCGTCGGTGCTACCGTGACCGCTGCGCTCGACGCCGAGCGCCGTGGCTTCCTGCGCCGCAACCACACCGCCACCCACCTGCTCGACGCCGCGCTTAAGCAGGTCCTGGGCGAGCATGTTTCCCAGGCCGGATCGCTGGTGACGCCCGAGCACCTGCGCTTTGACTTCACGCACTTTGAGGCCCTGTCCTCCGAGCAGCTCAAGGCTGTCGAGGATCTGGTCAACCAGCAGATTTTCGCTTCCAAGCCGGTCGTGACCCGCGTCATGGGCATCGACGAGGCCAAGGCCGCCGGTGCTGTTGCCCTGTTTGGCGAGAAGTACGGCGACGTCGTCCGTGTCGTCTCCGTGGGCGCCGAGGACCAGCCGTTCTCCCGTGAGCTCTGTGGTGGCACCCATGCCGCCAACACTGCCGAGATCGGCCTGTTCAAGATCATTTCCGAGTCCTCTACGGGCTCGAATGTCCGCCGTATCGAGGCCGTGACCTCTAAGGGCGCCCTCGACTACATGGCCGACCGTCTGTCGCTCGTTGACGCCGCTGCCGCTGCGCTCAAGTGCCGCGTGGACGAGGTTCCCGCCCGCGTTGAGAACCTGCAGGCCGAGCTGCGCGAGACGTCCAATAAGCTCAAGAAGGCGCTGACCGGTGGCTCCTCCGACGCCATCTCCAGCGCCATCGAGGGCGCCGTCGAGCTCGATGGCTACAAGCTCGTCGTCGCCGAGCTGCAGGGCCTTGAGGCTGCCGATTTGCGTAACGTGTGGGATACCGTGCACCAGAAGGTCGCCGGCCCTGTCGCCTGCGTCGTCGCCAGCGTGACCGAGAAGGGCACCCCGGCCCTGCTCGCCGCTGGTTCCGATGACGCCGTCAAGGCCGGTTTCCACGCCGGCAACGTGATCAAGCAGATCGCGGGCCTGGTCGATGGTCGCGGTGGCGGTCGTCCCAACATGGCCCAGGCCGGTGGCAAGAACGCCGCCGGTATCGCCGATGCCCTCGCGGCCGCCAAGACCGCGCTCGGCGCCTAAGAACCTAGGTTGTCGCTGTGGTCGCGCTCGCGCTGGACATAGGGGAGACCAGGATTGGCATTGCCGTCTCGAGCCGTGATGGCAAGATGGCGATGCCTGTCAAGGTGCTTCCTGCTGCCGAGGTCACAGGCATGGCAAAGACGTTTCGCTACCTGGTCGAGGACTATGAGCCCGATATCCTGGTAAGCGGACGTCCCTTGACCATGGCCGGTGAGCCCGGCCCCCAGGCCGAGCGCGTCGCCGCTGTGGCCCAAAAGATTGCCGACGAGCTCGAACTTCCGCTGGAGTTTGAGGACGAGCGTCTGTCCTCGCAGGAGGCCAAGCGAATCCTGCGAGAGCAGGGGCTTAACGAAAAGCAGATGAGGGGCAAGATTGACATGATCGCCGCCAGCCTGTTCTTGCAGACCTGGCTTGATCGTAAAAACGAGGAGGTTCCTCATGCCTAGTGCTTCCGATCCGCGTCAGCCGAAGCGTACACTACAGCCTGCACCGCGCCCTGCGCAGCCGACGCAGCGCGCGGCACAACAGCCTGTTGCTCGTCCGATCCGGCAATCGTCTGCTCGCGTGCCGCAGCAGCCTTCTGCTCGGACGACGCAACCCACTAGCGGTACTCGTTTTACACAGCAGGCGCCTGCTCAGCGCGCACAGACCCCTCAATCTCACGGTCATTCTCACCGGGTCCAAGGCACGCACCGCGTGGCTCCGGCTACGCGCTCAAGCTACAACTCCCATGCTCGTCGCAGCGCCCAAAAGAAGAACTCCCCGGTGCCTTTGATTGTCGGTGGCGTCGTCGCCGTGCTTGCGCTGGTCGCGATCGTCTTCTTTGTCGTTCCGGCCGTCAAGGGTTTCATTACCGGTGGGGACGCGAACGTTGAAGCTGGTCAGCAAGTTACTATCACGATTCCCGAAGGCGCTTCGGGCGACACCATCGCCTCGATCCTCTCCGAGAACCATATCGTCGAGAATCCCAAGGATTACTACGCTGCGGTCAAAAAGCTCAACGCTGATATGTCACTCAAGCCGGGTAAGTATTCGTTTACCACGCTCATGGACGCGACTAAGGTCGTCCAGCAGCTTATGGAAGGTCCCAACGCCGGCTCCGATGCGTTGACTATCCCTGAGGGCCTGACGGTCGATCAGGTCGCCGACCGCGTGGCCAAGGCGTATGACAGCATTTCTAAGGAGGACTTCCTTAACCAGGCCAAGGCGAGCAATTATGTGAATGATTACGCTTTCCTTAAAGACGCCGCGAACGATTCGCTCGAGGGCTTCCTATTCCCCAAGACGTATTCGCTGGGTAAGGACCCAAGCGCCGATGATGTGATTCGCGCCATGCTTGACCAGTTCAACGCCGAGTATAAGTCGCTTGACTTTGCCAGCTGCGAGGCCAAGATCAAGGAGCGCTATGGCGTGGAGATGTCCGATTACGACATCGTTAACCTTGCCTCGATCGTCGAGCGCGAGGGCCTCAACGCCGACCAGCGCGCGCATGTGGCTTCGGTTTTCTATAACCGTCTGGCGGGCAAGCTCGATGGCCTGCGCTACCTCAACAGCGACGCGACCATGATGTACGTCACCGGTGGCGAGGTTACCGCCGACGACCTGCAGAGTGATAGCCCCTATAACACCTATAAGCACGAGGGCCTCCCGCCCACGCCCATTTGCTCTCCGTCGCTCGAGGCGCTCAAGGCCACCCTTGAGCCGACCGACTCCGACGACCTGTATTTCTACATTACGCAGGACGAAGAGTATTTCTCGAAGACCTACGAAGAGCATCAACAGTCTTGGAATTGATCATGAGGATTTTTAGCCCCAAACGATATGTTGCCTCGGTCGATCGCATCGACCTCGATACCCTCTGGGCCGACGGCAAGCGCGCCATTCTGCTCGACCGCGACAACACCCTGGTGCCGCGTGATACCGAGCAGGTACCCGCTGCGGTCTCCGCCTGGCTCGAGGCCGCCCATGCCAAGGGCTTTAAGCTGTGCATGGTGTCCAACAACTGGCATCGCGACCAGGTCATGGCATCAGCTCGTGAGTTGGGGCTCGAGGCCATCAGCCACGCCATGAAGCCCGCCCCGTTTGCCTTGAAGGCGGGTCTTAAGCGTCTGGGCGCCACGGCTAATGAGGCTGTACTGATCGGTGACCAGCTGTACACGGACGTGTGGAGCGGCAACTTTGCCGGCGTTGACACTATTCTGGTCAAGCCGCAGGCAACCCAGGACCTGTGGTACACGCAGATCTTCCGTATCTTTGAGCGCCGGGCCCTGCGCGACCTTCCCTGCGAGGAATAGGTTTCGCCATGTCTCAGCACATCAAACACGGCTGCGACCATATCTTCTTTATCGGCTTTTTGGGCGCGGGCAAGTCGACGCTTGCGCGCAATGTGGGCACTATGTTCAAGCGTCGATTCATCGATACCGATCGTTTGGTCGTGCGTCGATGCGGCAAGTCGGTGACCGAGATTTTTAAGACCGAGGGCGAGGATCGTTTTCGCGAGCTCGAGACCTCGGCACTCCGTTCGCTTCAGAGCGAGCGCAGCCTGCTGGTATCGTGCGGGGGTGGTATCGTCGAGACGCCGGTGAACATTGAACTGATGCACGAGATGGGTACCTGTGTGTACCTCGAAGGCGACTTTGAGGACTCGTTGCGCCAGATTCGCCGCTCCGATACCCGGCCCGATTTCCGCTCGCCCGAGCATGCTGCGCGCCTGTTTGAGCATCGCCGTCCGCTGTATCGCCAAGCCGCAGATATTACCCTTGATATTCGCAACAAGTCCTTCGAGGACGTTTCCTACCTTTGTGCCGAGATGCTTTTGGAGCGTGGACTGCTATGATTCGCCGTCAACTCATCAATTTCCAAAACCGCAGTGTCGATGTTCGCGTCGGTCTTGGCGCGTTTGAGGAACTGTCGCGCATGTTTGCCTCGGCTGTGGGCAAGCCTAAGCGCGCGATGGTGGTTTGGAACGACGCCACATCCGAGCGCTTTGGTGGGGTCGTCGAGCATGCGCTGGTCGACGCCGGTTTTGCCGTGTCGCCGCTCGCCCTTGAGGTTTCTCCTGCCGGTGCTACGCTGGCCGATGCCGATACCGTCTTTGGCGCCCTGTCGGCTAGCGGCATTACCTGCGACGATCTCGTTGTCGCTGTCGGTGACACGGCAACTTGCTCGGTCGTTTGCTGGTGTGCCAATCAGTGGTGCGGTCGCACCGAGTGCGCCTTGCTGCCGACTACGTTCGACGCCATGCTCACGGTCGCGACGACCATGAAGCCGCTCGTCGCCTCGTCGGCGAATGCGCTTCCCGCTATCGCGTTCCGTCCCGAGCCGGGTTTGGTCGTATGTGACCTCGACCTCGTTCGCGAGGCGGACTCCGAGGACCTCAAGCTCGGCTATGTGGTACTTGTTGGCACCATGCTTTCGAGCAGCAAGTCCCGCTGGAATCAGTTTACCGAGACCGTCCCCGAGATTCTCGCGGGCGAGGAGGTCGCGCTCGTCAATGCCGTTCAGTGGTCTCAGACTGCCCGCAAGGACGTACTGATGGCCACGAACCCGAGCGCCCGCCATGCACACGATTTTGGTAAGACGGGGGAGCGCACCCTGCGCGCCTGCTTGGGCGATGCCGCTTCGCAGGTCCCTGCCTACCAGCTGTTGTCCGAGGGCATGCGCTTTGAGGCGCGCCTAGCACATGATGCCTGCGACTTTGATATCGATTACGTCTTTGAGGTCGATGACTGCCTGGAG
>CABUMZ010000113.1 GCA_902492825.1 uncultured Collinsella sp. | reverse complement strand
TCTCGGAAGGCACGTGCAGACCTTTCGTCATGGCCTCCTACCTTTCTTTCGGGCCCTTGTCAGGGCCGATTCGTTAGCGCCCCTCCGTGTGAGGCGTTATTGCTGACGACATATTTATATCCAAAATCAGCCCATACTTCCACCTTGCCCCCGAACGGTTTTTTATAGGGGGTGAACGGCATACACATATACTTCACGCATGGCACACTTCATCTTAATAAAGCGTATTTACGTGCTTAAACGCGTTTTAATCCTAAAATCAAATGGAACTAAACTTTGTTAAACCATCCTCAAATTGCATATTTCCAATAAACCTATGAATAGAATTAGCGGTTCACACCGCGTCTCAACCATTTTCATTTTTATTCAGAAAAAAGTTTGTCCTATTCATTTCTGGTAAATAAATTACCGTTTACCAGACGCTTGATACCGTTCACCGGAAACTCAGTATAAGGCCCAGCGGATACCGGCTCGCTTTACGGCCCCATTTGTAACAACTTGACTTCTCGGTATAGAAAAACGGACTCGCTTCCCCTAGGGAAACGGGTCCGTTTTCGATTATCTTGCTAATTTGGATAAGGCCCCCCCCCCGAAGACCATCGGAATCCTAGCGATCGAACTCCGCCAGTGCCTCGCCCAAAAGCCTCAGGCCCTCGCGCAGAATGTCCTCGCTCGCGCAGTAGCCCAGGCGTGCGCCGCAGGGAAGCTCAAAACGGCTACCGGGGACCAGCAGCACTCCCCTCTCGGACAGCAGGCGCCTGCAGAACTCCTCGTCATCCTCGGGAATATCCAGCTGGATAAACGAGGTGGACACGCCCTGCGGGGCCGTCCAGGAAACGCGATGCTGCGTATCGATCCAAGCCTGCGCGATATCGCGGTTGCCAAACACGATCTTGCGATTGCGCTCTAGAATCTTATCCTTGTGCTCAAGCACATAGGTCGCCAGGGTATCGTTGAACACGCCGCCGCAGATCATGGTGTAATCGCGATAGGTACGGATGCGGTTGGACACCTCTTCGTCGGCCAAGACCCAGCCCACGCGGGCCGCAGGCGTCGAATAGGTCTTCGACAACGAGTTGGTGACAATGGCCCTCTCGTACACGTCGACCATCGACATAAAGGACTCAGTGTTTTCGAGCGGCAGATACACCTCGTCGCACAGCACGTAGGCGCCCACCGAACGGGCGATCTCGGCAATCTGGCCGAGCATATCGGCATCGAGCACCGTACCGATGGGGTTCGATGCGTTGTTAATGCAGATAAGCTTGGTGTTGGGGCGCACCAAGCGCTTGAGTTCCTCGATATCGGGCTTCCAGCCGAGTTCCTCGCGAAGCTCCCAATACTCGACCTCGGCGCCAAGCGTGCGCGGAATCTCGTAGAGCGGCGCGTAGGTGGGCCACTCGGCGATAACATGGTCGCTGGGCTCGACCACAGCCATGATGGCGTTGAGGTTAGCGCCCGTGCAGCCATTGGTCTGCAGAATGTGATCGGGATTGACCTCCCGACGATACAGCTTGGCAACCTCGGCCTTAAACTCCGGCGAGCCCTCGATCCAGCCGTAGTTCATCTTCTCGCGGTCCAGGCGCTCGTAGAACGTGGCACCGTCCTGTTCATCGAGCGCGCGCAGCTCGCCCATGGTGAGCGACGAGATCGTCGACTGGGCGATGTCCCACGTGGCACTCTTCTCCCATACGTTGAGCCATTCCTCAACGCCAATCGTCTTGATGTCCATGGCCAAGCTCCTTACAAAAGCAGTCATCCAACCGTGTTGACGTTCCTCATACAAGATTGGGGCGGCGCGAAAACCCGCACCGCCCCAATGGGAGACATCTAATGGCAGCTAGATGTATGTATTATGACCCGTACGAGTCCTTGAAGACCTTAGAGGTCCTCGCGCCAGAAGGGCATGCTCATGCAGCGCGGGCCGCCGCGGCCGCGGGAGAGCTCGGCGGAGGGCACGACGAGAAGGTCCAGGCCCTCCTTGTACAGCACGTCGTTGGTGACGGTGTTGCGGGCGTAGACGCAGATCTTGCCGGGCTCGACGCACAGGGTGTTGGAGCCGTCGTTCCACTGCTCGCGGGAGGCCGCGATCGGGTCGCCGCCGCCGCAGGGGATCAGCTTGACCTGGTCGACGCCGGTGGCGTCCTCCAGGACGTGCTCGAGGGTGTCCTCGATCAGGCGGATGTTCACGTCGCCCGGGTTCTTGCCGGCGGTCAGCTCGTAGACGCGCAGGGTGCCCATGATGGCGGGGTGGATCGTGAACTTATCGACGTCGATCTGGGTGAAGACCGTGTCGAGGTGCATGAAGGCGCGCGAGACCGGGATGTCGAAGGCCAGGATGCGCTCGACCTTGGAGTCGGAGTTCCAGAAGATGTTCTGGGCCATGACGTCGATCGCGGCGGCCTGGGTGCGCTGGGAGATGCCGACGGCGAGGGTCTTCTCGTTGATGTTCAGCACGTCGCCGCCCTCGGTGTGGAACTGGCAGTCGCGGCGGAAGTACAGCGAGACGTCCTTGTAGTCGGGGTGGTACTTGAAGATGTACTTGCCGTACAGGGTCTCGCGGTTGCGGGTGACCGAGTACATGCGGTTGAGGTTGACGCCCTCGCCGACGACCGCGAACGGGTCGCGGGTGAAGTAGAGGTTGGGCATCGGGTCGATGATCAGGTCGGACTCGGACTCGGAGTTGACCAGGGAGTCGAGGGTCGTGGACGCCGTGAGGGGCATGTCGATCTCGGACTTGGTCATGCCGGCCATGGTCTTCTTGACGAACTCGAGGTTGTCCTCGATGGAGTCCAGCTTCTCGCGGACGATCTGCGGCATGTGCTGGCCGCGGATGCCGGCCTCGGCGATGTACTGGTCGGTGAACTCGGCGCGGGCGCCGGGGACCTGGTCGAACACCTCGGCGACGAGGTTCTCGAGATAGAGGACCTCCACGCCCTGGTCCCTCAGGATCTGGGCGAAGGTGTCGTGCTCCTGCTGCGCGACCTCCAGGAACGGGACGTCATCGAACAGGAGTCGCTCGAGCTCGTCGGGCGGCAGGTTGAGGAGCTCGTCGCCGGGACGGTGCAGGCAGACCTTCCTGAGCTTGCCGATCTCGGAAGGCACGTGCAGACCTTTCGTCATGGCCTCCTACCTTTCTTTCGGGCCTTTCGGCCGAATCTCTCAGCGCCCTTCCGTAACGGGCGCTGCTTGCTGACAGCTCTAGTTATATCCAAATTCCACCCGCAATTCCACCTCGCCCCCGAACGGTCAGCAAAGTGCGATGAACGGTATATCTCATATGATTCCCCCATGATGCACTTCGGTTCTCTAAAGCAGGTTTTCAAAGGTAAATGTTCTTTTTTCTAAGGAATTAAGCTAGATTGCACAAATATTTTCATGTGTAGGAATTGCATAGCTAAAACGGTTTTCTGCATATATATGTCGTTTGTTCATGATTCAATTTGGATTCGATTATATTCAGCTCGCAATCATTCTTATTCATACATCCTCACCAATTGAGTATGGATATAGATTGTTTCTAAACGAGTTGGGCAGTTAGTTGCATGCCTTGGCAGCGTAAGAAGTAGGTAAAGATACCGTTCGCGCGATGCGTCCGTGCCACAGGTCGACTAAATTGAGACAATAGTGATTAGTGTTAGGCTACCGTCCCTTGTGGGGACTGAACGGACAGATGCATATGCCGAGCAAAATCGAAAAGAAGCAAGCCGCCGCAAAGCTGCGCAAACCGCCGCGCGACTTCTCGTACACGCAAAACCGAGAGCTCAGCTGGCTACGCTTTGACAACCGCGTGCTCGACGAAGCCTTCGACGAAACCGTTCCGTTATTCGAGCGACTAAAGTTCGTCTCGATCTTCGAGTCCAACCTCGACGAGTTCCTTATGGTGCGCGTGGGCGGCCTGTCCGATCTGGCGGAGCTCAAAAAACAACCTGTCGACAACAAGAGCAATATGACCGCCTCCGAACAGGTCGATGCTGTCATGGCCGAAATGCCCGGGCTCCTTACCCGTTGGGAGTCCATCTTTAAGAGCATCGAGGGCAAGCTCGACACCTTGGGCGTTCACCGCGCCCACATCGATTCGCTTACGCCCGAGGAGCGCACCTTTGTAACCCGCTACTTCCAGGCCTACGTGTCGCCGGTCATCTCGCCGCTGGTCATCGATCCTCGCCACCCCTTCCCCAACCTGCGCAACGGCGCGCTCTATCTGGCCTGTGGTCTGGACGGCGCCACCGACGAGGAGAGCCTACTGGGCCTTATCGAGATTCCCGCCTCGATGAACCGCGTGGTCGAGATCCCCTCGCCCACCGGCACCTACTCCTACATCTTGCTCGAGGACGTCATCCTCGCCTGCCTGGACAGCTGCTTTGGCTCCTATAAGCCGCTGGATCGTGCGCTGATCCGCGTCACCCGCAACGCCGACATCGATCCGGACGGCGAGGGCGTCGAAGAGGAAGAGGACTACCGCCAGCACATGAAGCGCATCCTCAAGAAGCGCCTGCGCCTGCAGCCGGTAGTGCTCGCGGTCTCGGGGTCGCTCGAGAAGGCGACGCTCAAGACCATCCGCAAGGCGCTCGAGCTTTCGCGCCGCTCTGTCTTTGCCTGCGATATCCCGCTCAACCTGGGCTACGTCTTTGGCATTGAGGGCAAGATTCCCGAGCACCTGCGCAACGAGCTGCTCTTTACGCCGTTTAAGCCGCAGCCCAACCCCACCATCGACATGACCCGCTCCATCCGCGAGCAGGTGCTGCAGCACGACAAGCTGCTCTTTTATCCCTACGAGGCCATGAACCCCTTCCTGGATCTGGTGCACGAGGCCGCCTACGACCCCGAGTGCATCTCGCTGCGCATCACGCTCTACCGCGTGGCCAAGCAGAGCCGCCTGTGCGAGTCGCTGATCGATGCTGCCGAGAACGGCAAAGAGGTCACGGTGCTCATGGAACTTCGTGCCCGCTTTGACGAGCAGAACAACATCGAGTGGGCCGAGCGCCTGGAAGAGGCCGGCTGCACCGTCATCTATGGTTCCGAGGGCTTTAAATGCCACTCAAAGATCTGCCAGCTCACCTATCGCGAGGGCATGGCGCTAACGCGCCTCACGCTTTTGGGCACCGGCAACTTTAACGAGAAGACGGCCAAACTCTACAGCGACTTTATGCTCATGACAGCCCATCCCGGCATCGGCGAGGACGCCAACCTGTTCTTCCGCAATCTGTCGCTGGGCAACCTGCGCGGCGACTACCGCTTCCTGGGTGTGGCGCCCGTCGGACTGAAACCGCTCATCATGCGCGGGCTTGACCGCGAGATCCAGCGCGCCCTTGCCGGCGAGCCCGCCCGCGTGTTCTTTAAGCTCAACTCGCTGACCGACCGCGAGGTTATCGACAAGATCGCCGAGGCATCGTGTGCCGGCGTGCGCGTAGACATGATCATCCGCGGCATCTCGTGCCTCAAGCCCGGTGTTCCGGGCAAGACCGAGAACGTGCATGTCCGCTCCATCGTCGGACGCTTTTTGGAGCACGCGCGCGTCTATGCTTTCGGCGTGGACTCGGACATGATTTACCTGAGCTCGGCAGACATGATGACGCGCAACACCGAGCACCGCGTGGAGATTGCCTTCCCCGTGCTCGACCCCACCTGCCGCGCCCTAGTGCACGAGTACATGGGCATGCAGCTGCGCGACAACGTGAAGGCCCGCAGCCTCACGAGCGACGGCACCTGGGTCCCCGTGGAGCGTGCAGAGGGTGAGAAACCCTTCAACTCGCAGGAAGCCCTGCTGGAGCGTGCCTATCGCAACGCCGAGGCCGCCGCGCAGCAGCGCGCACAGGAGAAGGAACGTGTGGCCGAGGAGGCCATTCAGGCCGAGGTTGAACACGGGGCAGCTGCCAAACCAGAAGCGGTTGCAGCTCCCCCGGTGAATGAGCCCGAGGCTGCCGCAGAGCCCGCCGTGGAGAAAGCGCCCAAGGTTCAGAAGGTCCAGGCGACCGTCATTGAGCCCGAGCCTGCACCTGCACCTCAG
>CABUMZ010000112.1 GCA_902492825.1 uncultured Collinsella sp. | reverse complement strand
CGAGGTGGCGACGGCGATCGGTTTTTGCCATATCGCGCCTAAGGATATCGATGAGATGGGCATGGCCCGTGCTATCCGTACCGCCGTTGCGGGCGCCGTGGCCGATACGGGGCTCGAGCCCGATTGCGTGCTTATGGATGGCAACCCCTTGGGCGCCGTTCCTAACGAGCGCGATGTGGTGAAGGGCGATGCCAAGATCGCCTGCATCGCCGCGGCGTCCATCATGGCCAAGGTCACGCGTGACGAGATGATGGTCGAGTACGACGCCGAGTATCCCGAGTACCATCTGGCCGAGTCGAAGGGCTATGCGAGCCCCGAGCACATCGAGGCCATTCGCAAACATGGACTTTGTCCGCTGCACCGCGTGAGCTTTTGCGGAAACTTTCTGCAGACTGAGCGCCTTTTCTAGGCCAATTGTGGAGACATGGACCTCTGGGGTTTTATAAACCTGCTGGTAGCGGGCCGTATGCAACACCATTGTTGCGTACGGCCCGTTTTTTGACGGCATTTGGTCAGCTTTTGGTTTGCTTCCGGTACTTACCCGCATGAAAGGTGCCCTCATCATCGGGGCAATGCAGTGTGCGGGAAAGGAGACCCCATGAGTGCCGCAAGCAAAAAGAGCAAGACGCAGCAGCTCAAGGAGCGTTGGGAAAACGGCGAGCTCGACTCCGGGGCGATGACGCCCGAGTTTATCAAGGGACTCAGTCCCCGCGAGCTAGGCATGCTGGGCGAGCTGATCACCATCGACTACTTTAACGAGCGCGGCTACACCTTGCTGGAGCAGGGCTATCGTTGCACCGAGGGCGAGGCCGATCTGGTGCTGCTCGATGAGCTCGACGATGTCGTGGTGATGGCCGAGGTCAAGACCAGACGCGTTTCGCTGGATTGCACCACGCGGGTCTTTCCCGAGGAGGCCGTGGACGCCCAAAAGCAACGCCGCTACCGCCGCATCGCAAGTTGCTATCTCATGGAGCATTATCCGCTCAAGGCGATTCGCTTCGATGCTGTGGGTGTCACCATCCGCGGCGGGCATATCGCCGAGATCGAGCATCAGTACAACGCGTTCGATTGGCAGGTGTCGTGATGGCGTTCGAGACGTTTGCCGTTCACGCGGCCTGCATCCGCGGCGTCGAGGCGATTCACGTCACGGTCGAGGTCTCGCTTGCCGGTGGCGTTCCGGGCATCCAGATGCTCGGCATTCCGAGTATGGAGGTGATGGAGTCACGCGGTCGTATTCGCTGCGCGATGCGCTCCGCCGGGTTCGAGATCCCGCGCTCGGGCATTACCGTTAACCTGGCACCCGGCGATATCCGCAAGACCGGTAGCGGCTTTGACCTGCCCATCGCCATCGCGGTTCTAGCGGCCGATGGGCAGATTCCCCGTGACAACCTCGATCGCTGCCTTATCGCAGGTGAGCTTGGTCTGGACGGTACGGTGCTTCCCGTCAAGGGCGAGGTGGCGTTTCAGCTATTGGCTCGCGACATGGGGCTGTCTTTTATCGCCGGCAGGTCCGACCAGCATGTGCCACTCGCGGGCGTAGATTGCGGCTTTATCGACCATCTGTCTCAGCTTGCTCATGGCATGGGCGATGCCGCACGGCACTACTTGGATTCCGAGGGTGTCGAGGCGACCTTTGAGCCCGAGCTCGACTATGCAGACGTGCTGGGGCAGGAAGTCGCTAAACGCGGCATGGCGCTTGCGGCGGCAGGAGAACTCGGCTTGCTCATGATCGGGTCTCCGGGATCGGGCAAGACGATGCTCGCACGCCGTATGACCGGCATCCTGCCCGAGCTTTCCGTTGAGGATCAGCAGGAGGCACTGTGCATCCATTCGGTTTTGGGTGAGAACATTGATGGCTTGTTGGCGGGGCACCGCCCCTTCCGCAGTCCCCACCACAGTATTTCGACCGCAGGCCTTATCGGCGGCGGGCGCCCGGTGCACCCGGGTGAGATCAGCCTTGCTCATGGCGGCGTGCTCTTTTTGGACGAGCTTGCCGAGTTTCCCACTGGCGTGCTGCAGACGCTGCGTCAGCCCATCGAGCGCGGCTACGTGAGGATCGTACGCGTCGACGGGACTTTTACCTTCCCGTCGCGCTTTCAGCTGCTGGCTGCGAGCAATCCCTGCCCCTGCGGCTTTTTGGGCGATCGCGAGGTGCCGTGTCGCTGCTCGGCGGCGATGGTCGAGCGCTATCGGTCTAAACTGCGCGGTCCTTTGGCCGACCGTATCGACATGATGATCGATGTGACCCGTCCCGACCCTCAAGTGATTATCGAGGGTGCGGAGGGCATGTCGTCGGCCGAGTTACGTGACTACGTTGTGCGCGGTCGCGCCTTTCGCGCTTGGCGCGAATCCCGCATGGACGATGCGGATGCCGAGGCCGAGGATGACGAGACTCGGTCCATTGACGGCGTCGTTTCGACCTTTGAGCTCGATGATGCGGCGGAGAAGTGTGTGCTCGGCCTGTCGAAGCGCACGCATCTCACAGGGCTTGGCATCGTGCGCCTTGTTCGCATTGCGCGCACGATCGCAGATGTCGCCGAGAGCGAGCAGGTGACGCAGGACCACGTGCTCGAGGCGGCGATGTACCAGGGAAGGAGGGACCAATGATGGCTGAGGGGACCTTCGAGCTGCATCCAGGTGACGCGTTGTATCCCGAGACCGTTTTGGAGCTTTCTGAAGTACCTCAGACGCTCTATGTGCGCGGCAACCCCGAGGCGCTTTCGACGCCCGCGCTCTCCATCATCGGTGCGCGAAAGGCCTCGCCGTATGGTCTTGCCGTGGCAGAGCTTGCGGCGAAGGTGGCGGTTGAGGCGGGAGTGACGGTAGTTTCGGGCGGTGCAGTCGGTTGTGACCAGGCCTCGGGTTGGGCTGCGGTCAACGCCGGCGGCAAACACGTCGTGGTGCTGGGGACGGGCGCCGACGTGGTCTACCCGCGTTCGAGCGCGGGGCTTATTACGCGCACGCTCGATACGGGCGGCGCGGTCGTGTCGATCTCTCCGTGGGGCATGGGTCCGCGCAAGTTTGCCTTTCCGCGTCGCAATCGCGTGATCGCGGCCCTGTCGCAAGCCCTCTTTGTATCCGAGGCGGGTATGCCTTCCGGGACGTTTTCTACAGCCGAGGCTGCTATGGATTTGGGGCGCGAACTTCTTGCCGTGCCGGGGTCGATCCTATCGCCCGAGTCGCGTGGCACGAATTACCTCATTGCGAGCGGTGCCTGCTGCATTGTCGACGAGGAGTCCATCGAGATGGCTATCTCTCGCATATACGGCACCCTGCGCTACTCGCGCCCCGATGCTCCCGGCATTGCCGACCTGAATCCAACACAGCAGACCGTGATGCATGCGCTCATCGCCTCTCCGCTCAAGGTCGACGACATCGCGGCGCTCGTCTCACTCGATGCTGTCGGCGTACTCAAACTCTTGGGTTCGCTTGAACTCGAGGGCCTTATCGAGCGCATGATGGATGGAAGGTATGCGCCCTCCAAGTTTGCCCTTCACGCCCAGACGCCCTTCGGTCACAATGGAAAACGTGTCAATTAGAAAGGTGTTTGCAGATGCAGTTCGATCAGGTGACGGTTATCGGTGGCGGTCTGGCGGGTTCGGAATGCGCGATCCAGCTGGCAGACCGCGGGTTTGCCGTAAAGCTGTGCGAGATGCGCCCCCAGGTGAGCTCCCCGGCTCACCATACCGATCACCTGGCAGAGCTCGTCTGCTCGAATTCGTTTAAGTCGACCCGTCCGGATTCCGCGGCTGGTTTGCTGAAGGCCGAGCTTGAGCGCATGGGTTCAGTCCTGCTCGACTGCGCCCATCGCGCTGCTGTTCCCGCTGGTGGCGCCCTGGCGGTCGACCGTGTTACATTCTCCGAGCTCGTCGAGGCTGAGGTTGCCGCCCGCCCCAATATCGAGGTCGTTCACGGCGAGGTCACCCAGATCCCCGAGGGCCACGTGGTCATTGCCGCGGGCCCGCTGTGTTCACCGGCGCTGAGCGAAGAGGTCATGAAGCTCGTCGGTGGCGACGCCCTTGCGTTCTTCGATGCCGCGGCGCCGATCGTCGATGCCTCCACGCTCGATATGGACGTGCTGTTTTCGCAGTCGCGCTACGAGGAGCAGGGGAGCGGCGACTATCTCAACGCTCCGCTCAACAAGGAGGAGTACGAGGCCTTTATTGAGGCGCTCACCACGGCCGACCGCGTGGTGCTCAAGGACTTTGAGGGCGGCGATCTGTTCCAGGCCTGCCAGCCTGCCGAGGAAGTTGCGCGCACCGGCAAGGACGCCATTCGCTTTGGCGCCATGAAGCCCGTCGGCCTCACCGACCCGCGTACCGGACGTCGCCCTTGGGCGGCGATTCAGCTGCGTGCCGAGAACAAGGAGAAGACCGCCTATAACCTGGTGGGCTTCCAGACCAACCTGACCTTTGGCGAGCAGAAGCGCGTCTTCCATATGGTGCCGGGCCTGGAGAACGCTGAGTTCTTCCGCTACGGTGTCATGCACCGCAATACCTTTGTCGACGCCCCGCACGTGCTCGATGGCACCTTTGCCGTGCCCGGTACCGGCGTGCGCCTGGCCGGTCAGATCACCGGCACCGAGGGGTACATGGAAGCCGTGGCGACCGGTCTGCTCGCGGCGCTCAACACCTATGCAGAGGCTATCGGTGCCGCGGGCGTCGAGTTGCCCCGCGTGGGCGCCCTGGGTGCGCTCGTGGGCTATGCGACCGATCCTGCCACCGTGGGCTATCAGCCCATGCATGTCAACTTTGGCCTGGTGCCGCCGCTCGAGGACGGTAAGCGCCGCAGCAAGCGCGACCGCTATCAGGCCTATGCGGACCGTGCGCTCGAGGCCCTCGATGCCTACTTGGCCACGCGTTCCGACTTGTTTGGAGGCGACCGGTCATAGCCTTTGACCTGTACGACACCGTCGACTCTTTTATCGCCTATATCGCACGCGTTGAGGGGCTTTCTCCCAACACGGTGACGGCCTATGGCTCGAGACTGGAGCGCTTTGCTGCCTGGTGCGAGCGCGAGGATATTGATGCTTTCGCTGCCGACGTGCGCACCATTCGTCGCTATCTTGCTGAGCTTTCGCGTGAGCAGGTGGCTCCCCGAACGCTTGCGGCGCACCTGTCGGCTATCCGATCTCTCTATCGCTGGATGGCTGCCGAGGGGATTGTCGAGGGCGATGCGGTCTCGGCGATCGCGTCGCCCAAGCTGCCGCGTGACCTGCCGGGCGTCCTTACGACCCAGCAGGTCGAGGCGCTGCTCAAGACGCCTGATACCTCAACACCCGCGGGACTGCGCGATGCGGCGATGCTCGAGTTGCTCTATGCCTCGGGTGCCCGCATCTCAGAGCTTGCGGCGCTCAATGTGGAATCCATCTCATGGTCCGAGCGCACGCTGCGCCTGTGGGGCAAGGGGAGCAAGGAGCGTATCGTCCCTCTGTATCGTCGTGCGCTCGATGTGACGCGTCTCTATATTGAAGAGGGGAGGCCGGAGTTGCTCGCTCGGGCAAAGCGCCGCGACCTCGCTACCGGGCCGCATCCGCTGCTTATATCGGCGCGCGGCAATCGCATGAGCGCCGCGATGCTCCGGCGGCGGTTCCATACGCTGGCGACGCTCGCCGGCATTCCGGCTGACATCGCCCCGCATGCGATGCGCCATACCTTTGCGACCGACTTGCTCGAGGGCGGTGCGGACCTGCGCTCGGTTCAAGAGCTGCTAGGTCATGTGAGCCTGTCCACGACGCAGATCTACACGCATCTCACACCCGATCGGCTTAAACGTGCCGTGGCTCAAGCCCATCCCCGCGGCGAATAGTGGCTGGGACGTCCCGCGCCGCACTCAGGTGTGTGGTTTTGATTGCGGGTTGGCAGGAAGATGCATTCCTGCTATCATTCATCGGGTTGCTTCACGGCAACATGTTTTTATCACGCACGCGCGGCTACTTCATACCGTGGTGCCCGGGCTTTGGTAGCACATGTCCGGGTTGGTTTTGGAGGATGACCCCGCGCGGAGGCAAACCACAGGAGGTTTAACATGGCTACCAAGATTAATATCCGCACCCTGCTCGAGGCCGGCTGCCACTTCGGCCACCAGACCCGTCGCTGGAACCCCAAGATGAAGCCGTTCATC